>JAKSJE010000041.1 GCA_024398405.1 Bacteroidaceae bacterium | reverse complement strand
GCCGTCTATGATTCGTCTTTTATCTCTCTTGCCATGATTCTCTGGTTGCTGACACGCCTGTCAGCATCGACTTTCTTTAGGTGGGTTTATCGTAGTGGCCTATAAAGCCTGATGTGCTATGTCAGTGCGGAAGAAGAGTTCCGGACACCCGATTTGCCCGACCACGTCATAGGCCTTGTGACGAGCAGCCGCGAGGTCCGTCCCCGTAGCCACGACCATGAGCACCCTGCCCCCGTTGGTCAGCAGTGCGCCGTCGGCCACCTTCGTCCCCATGTGGAAGACGGTGACATCCGGTGGAAGCGGCGAAGGCAATGTGATGGCGTGACCTTTGGAGTAGGCACCCGGATAGCCGTTCGATGCGAGCACCACGCCCATGGTCGCTCTCTCGGCGAAGTCAGCCGACGGAAGGGCGGTGTCAGAGTCCATGGCGGCACACCAGCAGAATATGTCGGCTATGTCGGACTCCAGCAACGGCAGCACCACCTCTGTCTCCGGGTCGCCGAAACGCGCGTTGAACTCGATGACCTTGATGCCCTGCGGAGTCTTCATCAGACCGCCGTAGAGCACTCCGGAGAGCGGCCTACCCTCCGCCACCATAGCGTCGGCCGTGCGTTGCAGTATGTTCGTCCTGGCGTATTCCAGGTCCTCGTCGGTAATGAAAGGCAGTCCGGTATATGCGCCCATCCCACCTGTGTTCGGTCCCTTGTCGCCATCGAAGGCGCGTTTGTGATCCTGTGCGAGCGGCATGGGGATAATCCGGTTGCCACGGACGAAGCACATAAACGAGAACTCTGGTCCTGTGAGGAACTCCTCGATGACCACCCTGCCCTTTCCGAAACTCTCGTCGAGCAGCATCGAGCGGAGTGCGTCCTCAGCCTCCTCGTAGGTCTCGGCTACTACCACGCCCTTTCCGGCGGCCAGTCCGTCGTACTTCAGGACTGTTGGCAGTGAGCCCGCCTTGACGTACTCCAGGGCCTCCCCGAAATCGGAGAAACCGCGATAAGACGCTGTCGGCACGCCATACCTGGCCATCAGTTCCTTAGCGAACTCCTTGCTGGACTCTATCTGCGTGGCGGACTTGGTGTGTCCGAAGATGCGGAGTCCCACCCTGCGGAACTCATCGACTATCCCGGCGGCGAGAGCCGCCTCGGGTCCGACCACGGTGAGACCGACACCGTTGGCTGAGGCGAAGTCCCTGAGAGCAGTGACATCGGTGTCCTTTATGTCAACACATTGCGCCAGTCTGCCGATGCCGGCATTTCCCGGAGCGCAGAAAATCTTTTCCACCTGTGGCGAACGGCTGAGAGCATCCACGATTGCATGCTCCCGTCCTCCGCCGCCTACTACCAATACCTTCATAGCCTCAATGTTTGAAATGGCGGGTGCCAGTGAACAACATGCAGATGCCAAGTTCGTCAGCCTTCCTGATACAGTCCTCGTCACGGATGCTTCCTCCCGGCTGTACGATGGTCGTGACTCCGTACTGTGCGGCGAGTGCCACGGTGTCATCGAACGGCAGGAAGCCGTCGGACGCGAGGATGAGGTTCTCGGTGAATCCGGCCGCCTTCGCCTCGTTGAGTGCTATCTCGGCACTTCCGACACGGTTCATCTGTCCCGCGCCGACTCCGAGAGTGTGGCCGTCACGCGCCACGACGATGGCATTGGACTTCACGTGCTTGACGACGTTCCATCCGAACTGGATGTCGTCCATGAGCTCAGGAGCCGGCTTCGTCTTGGTGACGCACATGTCAGCCGTGACCTCCACCTTCCTCGTGTCGAGATGCTGTACGAGCAGTCCGCCGTTGACACTGACATACTGCTCGTGGACCGCCTTGTCCTCGCTCATGTCAACGACCATGACGCGCAGGTTCTTCTTAGCGGCAAGTACGGCAAGCGCCTCAGGCGTGTATGACGGTGCCATGACTATCTCAAGGAAAATAGGTTTCATGCCGAGGGCCACCTCTTCTGTCACCTCACGGTTGAATGCCACGATACCGCCGTAGATGCTGACCTTGTCGCTCTCGTACGCTTTCCGCCAGGCCTCTTCTATGGTTTTGCCGATAGCGGCCCCGCATGGGTTCATGTGCTTGAGGGCGACACAGAAAGGCAATGAGAAGTCGCGGACGATATTGAGTGCTGCATTGGCGTCCTGGATGTTGTTGTATGATAGTTCCTTGCCCTGAAGCTGAGTGGCAGTGGCGAGCGAATAAGGCACAGGGGATAGTGTCTTGTAGAACTTGGCGTCCTGATGAGGGTTCTCGCCATAGCGCAGAGACTGCCTGACGTCGAACTCAAGGAAGAGTTTCTCAGGAAGTCCCGCCTTGTCGCGCATGTAGGAGGCGATGCACATGTCATACTCCGCCGTGTGGGTGTAGGCTTTAGCGGAAAGGGCGAGACGAGTCTCAGGCAAGGTGGAGCCATTGGCTCGTATCTCGTCCAGCACCCGTTCATAGTCGGAAGGGTCGCACACGACGGTCACGTCCTTGTAGTTCTTCGCCGCGCTGCGGAGCATGGAAGGTCCGCCGATATCGATATTCTCGATGGCGTCCTCCATGGTGGTTCCCTCCCTCGCTATCGTCTGACGGAACGGATAGAGGTTGACACATACGAGGTCTATGAACTCGATGCCGTTCTCGCTGAGCGCCTGCAGGTGCGACGGCTCATCCCGTCGCGCGAGGAGTGCTCCGTGGACCTTTGGGTGCAGGGTCTTGACACGTCCGTCGCATATCTCAGGAAAGCCAGTCACCTCACTGATGCCGATGGTGTGTATTCCCGACTGTTCGAGAAGGCGCTGAGTGCCTCCCGTCGCGATGATTTCCCAGTCAGCCGACTGGAGGCCGCGGACGAAGTCAACGAGGCCTGTCTTGTCGCTTACGCTTACTAATGCTCTTTTCATTTTATTGTTACCGTTTTATTACCTGATGTTACACTGCCTATGACCGTCGCCGTCTCTCCGTGCGAGCGTAGTATGGCGATGGCCTTGTCGGCCTCTGCCTTGGGGAGGACGACTATCATGCCTATGCCCATGTTGAAGATGTTGAACATCTCACGATGAGGTATGCCTCCCTTCTCCTCGAGGAAGCGGAAGACCGGAAGAATCTCCCATGTGCCCTCATGAATCTCAACTCCCTGACCGTCCTTGAGCACACGAGGTATGTTCTCGTCGAAACCGCCGCCGGTTATGTGACATATGGCATGGACATCGCACTGACGTATCACGTCGAGCACCTGTCTCACATAGATTCTCGTAGGAGTGAGAAGCCATTCAAGGGTCTCCTTGTCATCGGCCAGACCGTTGTCGGCAAGAATCTTCCTGACCAGGCTGAAGCCATTGCTGTGGACTCCCGACGAGGCGATCCCGACAAGCACATCACCTTCGGTGACCTTGCTGCCGTCGATGAGACGTGACTTCTCGACCACGCCCGTAGTGTAGCCAGCGATATCGTATTCGCCGTCGGCATACATGCCCGGCATCTCAGCGGTCTCACCGCCGACCAAAGCACAACCGGCCTGACGGCATCCCTCAGCCACGCCCTTCACAATCGCCTCGACCTTGGCGGGTATGTTGTGGCCGATGGCTACATAGTCAAGAAATATCAAGGGTTCCGCGCCTTGTGCCAGGACGTCGTTGACGCACATGGCTACAGCGTCGATGCCGATTGTGTCATGACGGTCGAGGGCAAAAGCCAGTTTGAGTTTGGTACCTACCCCATCCGTCCCGCTGACGAGGACTGGTTCCTTGACGCCAAGGGAACTGAGGTCGAACATTCCACCAAAAGAGCCGATTCCGCCCATGCTGCCAGGACGTTTCGTACTGTTGACATGCTGTTTGATACGGGCTACCACCTCGTATCCAGCCTCCAGGTTGACACCTGCTTGTTCGTATGATTGAGCCATAGTTCTGAATGATTTGTTTACGATTAGTGATATTGTCTCGCCGGATTTGCCGGACCACCCGGACTTGCCGGATTTGCCGGACTACCCGGACTACCCGGATTGCCCGGAGCCTACGCCTCTAACGACGAACCGTCGCACACATCATTATACAGCGACGTCGGATATTCACCGGTGAAACATGCGAGGCAGAGTTCGTCGCTGCCGAAAGTAGAGTCAATCGTGGACTGCGGAGAGAGATAGCCCAGCGAGTCGGCCTCGATACAGCGGCACGCCTCCTCAAGGCTGCGCTCAGAGCATAGCAGTTCCTCGTATGTGGAAGTGTCCACGCCATAAAAACACGGATGCTTCATCATAGGGCTCGCGATGCGTACATGTATTTCCTTCGCGCCCGCATCACGAAGCAGTTTCACAATCTGCAGTGATGTAGTCCCGCGGACTATCGAGTCATCAATCAGTGCTATGCGCTTTCCCTTGACGATGCTTCTGACCGCTGAGAGTTTCAGTTTCACACCACGTTCCCTCATCGCCTGTGAAGGCTGGATGAAGGTTCGACCTACATAGCGGTTCTTCACGAGTCCCATCTCGTAAGGAAGACCGCTTTCCTCCGCATAGCCCATCGCGGCAGACAGGCTTGAGTCGGGCACGCCCACCACTATGTCGGCGTCGGCAGGACATTCACGGCACAGACGCCGTCCGCTCTCCTTGCGGAACGCATGGACGTTGCAGCCGTCGATGTCGCTGTCGGGGCGCGCGAGATAGATGAACTCCATCGCACACATCTTGTGACGCTGGAACTGGGAATAGCGACGTGAGCGGAGTCCCTTCTCGTCGATAGTGATGACCTCTCCCGGCTCTACGTCGCGCACGAAGTCCGCACCGATCAGGTCGAAGGCACAACTCTCACTGCTCACCATGTATGCATCGCCGAGACGTCCTATGGCAAGAGGCTTGATGCCGTACTTGTCGCGTGAGGCGTAGATGCGGTTCTTAGTCATGATGATGAACGCAAAACCGCCTTCCATCATGTTGAGTGCGTCGAGGATGCTGTAGATTCGCGGTTCGGTGCCGTCCTTCTTGATAAGATGGGCAAGTAGCTCTGAGACATTTCCAGTCTGCATGAGTTTGCCCAGATTCTCGAGATAGTCGGTAATCTGGGAAGAGTTGACAAGACTGCCATCGCAGGCGACAGCGAAATCGCCGGTACGATGACGGAAATACAAGGGTTGGACATCGTTCAGGCTGCCGTTGCCGGAAGCACGAAGTCCCTTGCCGGAACTGGTGTATCTCACGTTGCCTATCCCCATCTCACCGGGAAGTGACGACAGGTTCTCCTTGTTGAAAATCTCGCTCACGAGACCAAGTCCATTGATTCTATGGCCTTCGCCTTTGGAGTTGAAGGTCACGATTCCGGCACCTTCCTGGCCTCTATGCTGCAAGGCGTGGAGACCATAATAAATTATCTGAGAGGCATTCTTGATGCCATAAACGCCAAAAACACTCACGGTAGTATATTCTATTTGACGATTGGATATTAGTTTGACATTCCCGTCCCGGACTTCGAGAGACATTCCAGGACCTTGGCGTATGAGGCAATCACATCGCTCATATCATGACGGAATCGGTCTTTGTCAAGCCTGGTGCCCGTATCCTTGTCCCAGAACCGGCAGGTGTCAGGACTTATCTCGTCGGATATGATAATGGTTCCATCAGCCGTGCGCCCGAACTCGAGTTGCAGATCGACCAGTTCCAGTCCGGCATCGGAGCAGAGCCCGGATATCAGGTCGTTCGCTTTGAGAATAATCGCGTGGACCTCGTTGAGTTCCTCCTGAGTCATGATGCCCAGAGCCATGATATGATAGTCATTGACCAGCGGATCACCCAGTTTGCC
This sequence comes from Bacteroidaceae bacterium, assembly GCA_024398405.1. Taxonomy (GTDB): domain Bacteria; phylum Bacteroidota; class Bacteroidia; order Bacteroidales; family Bacteroidaceae; genus Colivivens. The sequence goes on along the minus strand of JAKSJE010000041.1, from coordinate 12,371 downwards.
GTCATTGAGATACATGTCAATGACCGTAATCGGCAGTCTCTCACCGCCTTCCCACCGAAAACGACGTTCCATGTCACCTGCCACGCGGTTGCGCGCCACGAAGACAATCGGGAGGTTAGTCACACGACGGCAGAGTTGGTCGCGCTCACCCACCTGTGCTATGAAATGTGTGTTTATGCCCGCATCAGAGAGATACTTCAGCAGGAGCGCTGATATCTGGCTCGTCAGTTTGCCCTTATTGACCAGTTTGGCCCTCTTGACGTTATGATAGCAGGTCATGACATCGGTGAAGTGGAGCAGCACTTCATCAGGATTGTCCGTGGAATAAATTTTCTTCTCGTTTCCGTTAAACAACAATTCACCTTTTTGCATAATGTAGTAGCAGTTGCGAAGTTAAGTGTTAGGAGTGGAACTGAAATAATCGACCGCATTCCTAAAGATAGGCTGGCAGAGATTGCCTGGTATGTTCTTGAACAACCCCGGTTCCCAACGTTCCGAGTGCCCCATCTTGCCGAGGATATGCCCGTCAGGACTGATGATGCCCTCTATGTTAAACGAGGAGCCGTTAGGATTGTCAACATACTGGAACGCCACCTGGTTGTGGTCGAAGAGCGATTGCGCCAGTTCGTCACTGACCACGAACTTACCTTCTCCGTGGCTTATGGCGATAGTATGCTCTTCGCCGAGGTGGAAGCTGCTCAGCCAAGGAGAGGAGACGGAAGCCACTTTGGTAGTCACCATCCTGGACACATGACGATTGACATCGTTGCGGAACAGGGTCGGAGAGTCTTCGGTGACAAGTCCGAGACGGCCGTAAGGCAGCAGGCCGCTCTTGACGAGAGCCTGGAATCCGTTGCAGATGCCGAGAATCAGTCCCCCACGGTCGAGGAGGGCATGGATGGCATCAGCAATGACATGGTTGTTGATGACGTTGGCAATGAACTTACCACTTCCGTCAGGTTCGTCACCTGCGGAGAAACCGCCAGAGAAGACGAGTATCTGGCAGCGGTCAATGTTGTCCCTCATCTCATCGATACTGGAAAAGACATCCTGACTCGTGAGATTCCGGAAGATGCTTGTGCAGACCTCAGCCCCGGCAACACGGAAAGCCTTTGCCGTGTCGTAGTCACAGTTGGTTCCGGGAAAGACCGGAAGATATGCTATTGGTTTCATTTTCGGGGTGTTCTATTAATTACATAGTTCATATCAATCTTTCATTCGCGGGGAATCTACAGAACACCCCTTTACTTCTCCTATCAATATGGCGTTAGGGCTGTCCAGTTGAGAGTTTGCCTCAACGAGCATCGAGCCAAATGGGATTGTCAGTTCGCAGTCAGCCTCTATCAGCCGGTATTCCATTCCGTTGCCGGCTGCCATCATGGTGAGTCCACCCTCTATGCCGGAGCCGTCAAGAGCCCATGCCGAAAGAATCCGTCCGTCCTTGATCATCCGCGAGACGAACGCCCAGTTCTGACGTAGCTGGTCGCAGTCAGGCATCTGATTGGCATCCGGAGAGTGACGCACCAGATACAGTAGGCTGCCGCTTCGCTTGAGTTCCGGGGAGATGATGTCACGGGCATCCACCGTGGTGATACCGAAGGCGATGAGTGTCGGCGGCACATTGATGTCCTCAAACGTGCCTGACATAGAGTCCTTGCCCCCGATGGAAGGAAGGCCGAGCTCCACCTGCATCCTCAGAGCTCCGAGCAATGCGCTAAGAGGTTTTCCCCATGAGTCGGCAGTCATCCGTTCGAAGTACTCCTGATAGGAGAATCTCATATTCCCCCATTCCGCACCAGCACAGACTATCTTCGTACAAGCCTCTATCACTGAGTAGGCAGCACCATGATAAGGACTCCACTCAGACAGGTAAGGATCGAATCCGTAAGCCATGATGCTGGCGGTGTTGGTGAATCCGTCAACTGGCAGTTTCTGTACCGACACCTGAACCGGAGTCTTCTGGTACTTTCCGCCGTACGGCATGAGCACCGTGGAACGACCTATCGTCGAGTCGAACATCTCGATCATCGCCTGCTGGTCGATTGCCGTCAGTTGGGGACACCCCTCACGTTTGATCTCTGTGTAAGGCATCACCGGAAGTATGTGAGCCTTTGCGAAATGACGTGCGCCGGCTGAGTCGATGAACTCACGTGAGAGGTCAGCGATGAGAGTCCCGTGGAAGTACATACGCATCCGGGCGCTGTCGGTCACGTCAGCAACATGAGTCACCTCTATGTTGTCGCGACGGCAATAAGCCTTGAATGCCTCAGCGTCCTTGGACTCGACGACCACAGCCATGCGTTCCTGAGACTCACTGATAGCCAATTCCGTGGCGTTCAGTCCGCTGTACTTCACTGGCACTCTGTCAAGGTAGATATCGAGTCCGTCGGCAAGTTCGCCGATAGCCACACTCACACCACCCGCGCCGAAGTCATTGCTTTTCTTTATCAGTCGCGTCACCTCTGGTCTGCGGAAGAGTCTCTGGATTTTCCGTTCCTCAGGAGCGTTTCCTTTCTGCACCTCGCTGCCGCAAGACTCGAGCGACTCCTCAGTATGTTCCTTCGATGAGCCAGTGGCGCCGCCGATTCCGTCACGACCAGTACGCCCACCCAAGAGCAGTATCACGTCGCCAGCAGCAGGCGATTCACGCCTGACGTTATCAGCCCTCACGGCACCGACTACGGCACCGACCTCAAGACGTTTGGCGAGGTAACCGGGATGGAAGATTTCGCGCACATGGGTCGCGGCGAGACCAATCTGGTTTCCATAACTTGAATAGCCCTGAGCGGCCTTGCTGCTAATCACCTTCTGGGGCAGTTTTCCATGAAGAGTCTCGGCAACGGCTTTGGTGATGTCGGCCGCACCAGTGACACGCATAGCCTGATAGACATACGCACGACCGGAAAGCGGGTCTCGGATGGCACCGCCCAGACAGGTCGAGGCACCACCGAACGGCTCAATCTCCGTCGGATGGTTATGGGTCTCGTTCTTGAACTGAAGCAGCCATTTCTCCGTGTTTCCGTCAACATCCACATTGATGAATATGCTGCATGCGTTGTTCTCCTCGCTCTGCTCAAGGTCATCGAGTTTGCCTATCTTACGGAGGTATCTCGCCCCGATGGTGGCAAGTTCCATGAGACAGAGCGGTTTCTTCTCACGTCCGAGTTCCTTGCGTAGTCTATGGAAGAGTTGCAGGCTTTCCTCGAACTCACGCTTCATGAACGACTCATCCACCGTAATCTCAGTGAGTTCCGTCGTGAATGTGGTGTGACGGCAGTGGTCACTCCAGTAAGTATCGAGAATCCGGAGTTCTGTCTCAGACGGGTCACGCCCCTCCTTCAGGAAATAAGTCACCACCTCACCGAGGTCATCGGCGTTCATCGCCAGCCCCCACTTCTTGCAGAAGTCCTCATACTCACCCACCTCCATCGCAGTGAAGCCGGAGAGTGAAGCCAAAGGTCTCACGTCAACATCGAGTTTGTTGGAGAGGACGGACAGGTCTTTCTCACGCGACTCTACGGCATTGATATAGTAATGACGTATCGTCTGTAAGTCCGAGTCAGAGACATCGCCTTCGAAAACGAGCAAGCGGCTGCTTCGGATGTCGATCTCCGCATCGGGTTCTATGAGATGGACACAGTCAACAGCAGACGAGGCCCTTTGGTCAAACTGTCCCGGGAGGAACTCCACGGCGAGATACTTCCTGTCTCCGATTTCGTACGAGTCAGTGACTGTATCTGTCACTATCTCGCCGAAGACGGAATAGCGGCAAGCCTCAAGCAGTTCCGCCGAGAAGCCGAAAAGGTCATAGACATTGACGAAACGCAAGTCCTCTATAGCGAGGGACAGACTTTCGTTGAGTTCCCTTTTCAGGCTCTCAGCCTCGACGCGGAAACGAGGTTTCTTCTCTACGTATATTCTGTAATCCATCTATATCCGGGTATTTTCTATTTTCTCTGTCTGCTTACGGCGGAACTCCATGAGTTTGTCCGCGAGAGCCTCATCCTTCAGAGCCAGCATCGCGATGGCAAGCAGGGCGGCGTTTTTCGCACCGTTGATGGCAACAGTAGCGACAGGTATGCCCGACGGCATCTGAACCGTTGACAGGAGTGAGTCAAGTCCGTCAAGAGTATTGCTACGGATAGGTATTCCGATTACGGGCAGAGTGGTCTGGCCGGCAGTGACACCTGCCAGATGCGCAGCCCCGCCGGCACCGGCTATGATGACTTCGATTCCACGTTCCTTGGCTGTCGTGACCCACTCGGTGAGCAGTTGGGGTGCACGATGAGCGCTTATCACACGCTTCTCATACTCGACACCAAAGTCCTCTAAAGTGCTCCAGCATGGAGTCATCACCTCCAGGTCGCTGGTTGAGCCCATTATTATTCCGACCATATCAAGCGAAGAAAAGTTTTGAGAGTTCCATCGGCTCGATGTATTCTCCATCCTTATATACTCTCATGTTACCAGAGGCAATCTCATCGATGAGCATCACATTACCATCCTTGTCGTAACCGAACTCGAACTTGATGTCGTAAAGAACCAGACCCTTCTCTTTCAGGTCGTCGGCGACAATCCGGGTTATCTTCTGAGTCATCGACTTGATGTCGTCATACTGCCTCTCAGTCATCACTCCGAGAACCACAAGACCGTCCTTCGTAACGAGCGGATCACCCTTCTCGTCGTTCTTGAAAGTGGTTTCGACGTATGCCGGAAGGTCTGCGCCGAGTTCGATGTACTCACCATAACGGCGGTAGAAACTGCCGACTGCCTTATGGCGGCAGATGACCTCAAGCCCCTTGCCGAACACCTTTGCCGGCAAGACCTCCATCGTGGTGTCATCGAGGTTGGCTTTGACATAATGCGTCAGAATGCCAGCGGCATTGATTTTCTCGAAGAAATAGATAGACATACGGAGATTGACATCACCCACACCTTCTATAGTGAGTCCTACACTGTTCTCACCCGGATCGAACTTTCCGTCCTTACCTGTGCAATCATCCTTGAACTTGAGAAGATAGTTCCCGTTTTCCATTTTGAAGACATCCTTTGTCTTGCCTCTGTAAACTAATTCCATAATACTTATTGTTTGTTAGTGGGTTTGTTATTTGATAATGGTGAGACAATGGAACTCTGAGGATTCCATACGAATTTCCTGAGTGGGATGGAATCTGGCAGAGCAGCCACCATTAGAGAAGTCTGAAGTTTTTTTTGTAATCGCTTGTCTCTATTTGTTTTTCTTTGCCCAAAGCAGCAGGCGGTAGATGAGTGCCATACGTATCAGTTTTCCGTTACCGACCTGACGGAAATAAGCCGCTCGCGGATCAGAATCGACCTCCGGCAAAATCTCGTTGACACGAGGGAGCGGATGGAGGATGCGCATAGTCGGTTTCGCGGTCTCCAGTTTCTTAAGCGTCAGCACGAAACTGTCCTTCACACGTTCAAATTCCTCCCTGTCGAGGAATCGTTCCTGCTGAACGCGCGTCATGTAGAGCACATCCAGTTCAGGCATCACCTCTTCCATCGTGGCGACCTCACGCATCTCGAGGTTAGGAGTCTTGCTCTTGAAACGTTCCGGCAACTGGAGTTCCTCTGGTGCGATAAGAATCACCTTAATATTCTCGTACCGTGACATTGCCTGTATGAGAGAATGAACCGTACGTCCGAATTTCAGGTCGCCACAGAACCCAATCGTCAGGTTGTCCAAACGCCCTAACTCGCGTTTGATGGTCAGCAGGTCAGTCAGCGACTGCGTAGGATGCGCATGGCTTCCGTCGCCGGCGTTGATAATCGGCACGTTCGCCACCTTGCTTGCCTCAAGCGGAGCGCCTTCGGTATGATGGCGCATGGCGATGATGTCGGCAAAGTTCTCGACCACCCTCACCGTGTCCTGCACAGTCTCACCCTTGCTTACGGAAGAGCTGTTAGGCTCGGCAAAGCCCAGGACCTGACCACCAAGTTCCATCATGGCGGCGGTGAAACTCAGACGTGTACGCGTGCTTGGTTCATAGAACAATGTCGCCAGTTTCATGTTGCGGCAAACCTCACAATATTTCTCAGGATACTCTATGATATCAAGAGCGGTGTCAATGAGTTCGTTGATTTCATAGACGCTCAGGTCCATTATGTCAATAAGATGTCTCATAGGTTATTTCTGAAATTGATTATTTCCTCCACTTCGTCCTCTTCAATATAATGTTGGTCGGCAGCGACTTTAATGAGCACATCAAAATTCGTCAGGCTCACGTTCCTGACCTTGGCCTCCGCCAGCCGGTCGATACCTTTTCTCAGTCCGTAGGTATAGATACTTACGATTCCCAGCACTTCAGCGCCAGCCTCACGTAGCACATTGACCACATCGATGCAGCTTCCACCAGTCGAGATCAGATCCTCCACGACCACCACCTTCTGCCCTTTCTCCAGTCTTCCCTCAATCTGGTTGCCACGGCCGTGGTCTTTCGCCTTCGCACGCACATATCCCATAGGCATCGCAAGTTTGGTGGCTGCGATGGCGGCATGAGGGATGCCGGCTGTGCTTGTGCCCATCAGCACCTCGCACTCAGGATACTCACGTCTCACGGTCTCAGCGATCGCCGACTCGATAATCTCGCGCGACTCAGGATATGAAAGTATAATCCTGTTGTCTGTGTAGATAGGGCTTTTAATCCCACTTGCCCATGTAAATGGGACCTTGGGACTCAGATAGACGGCCTTTATCTTCAACAGTTGTTCTGCAATAAGTTGTTCTGAATACATATGCATTATGTTTTGAGGTGGGTTCTATAAATTCATTTCTTGCGATTTTGAGTTTTGTTCCGAGCAAGTTGCTGTGCATGAGCCCTCAGACCGATGCAGCCTGAAAGGCTAATCTACTCATAGCCCAGGGCAAGCGGAGCGACACCCCGGGTGCCGGGAAAAGCCAAAAGCACTGAAAAGAACCATATCACCCATAGTTGTGAATTTATTATTTATTCGGTGAATTTCCAGAACCCACCTTGAGTAATCTTTGATTGCTTTCTTTCTCACACGCCGAATCCTTCGCAGCATCTCTTGTACGCTGCCACAGGGTCATCGGCGGCGGTGATAGGACGTCCCACCACTATGAAGTCTGAGCCGATTTCCTTCGCGCGTTCAGGAGTCGTGATGCGCACCTGATCGTCTTTCTTACTGTCCGCAAAGCGGATTCCAGGAGTGACTGTAATGAAATCCTCACCAGCACCGGTCTTGATTATGCCGGCCTCTAACGGTGAGCATACCACACCATCAAGTCCCGCTTTTCTCGCGTTACGGGCATACGCCACGATAGTGTCCTGGATGGTCTCAGTTATGAGCAGTTCGTTGTGCAGTACGTCCTCGCTCGTCGAGGTCAGTTGGGTGACCGCTATGAGAAGCGGACGTGTGCCGTCCTCACGAGTGAGCCCCTCAAGTGCCTGACGCATCATCTCCACCCCTCCTGCCGCATGGACGTTGGTCATGTCCACGTCAAGCGAGGAGAGCACTTTCATGGACTTCCTCACTGTGTTTGGGATGTCATGGAGTTTGAGGTCGAGGAATATCCTATGACCTCTCGCCTTGATTTCCCTCACTATTTCCGGTCCGCAGGCATAGTATAGTTCCATGCCAATCTTCACGAAAGGCTTCACATCCTCGAACTGGTCAAGGAATTGAAGAGTCTGTTCCTTGCTGCTGAAGTCACAGGCTATGATTACATCTCTTTGCATACTCCTATTATGTCATTGATATCATTGATTCCAAGTTTTCCCATCACCTCGGGCAGTTCCTCTATGATGTTCTTGCAAGCCATCGGTTCCACGAGATTGGCGGCTCCCACCTGAACGGCAGTGGCGCCTGCCATCATCATCTCTATGACATCTTCAGCCGTTGACACCCCACCACAACCCATGACAGGTATCTTGCAGGCATTAGCCACCTGATAGACCATCCGCACTGCCACCGGGAAAATCGCAGGTCCGGAGAAGCCTCCCATCTTGTTGGCTATCACTGGCTGTCTGCGCTTTATGTCTATCCTCATTCCGAGAAGTGTGTTTATCAGAGTCAGGCCGTCGGCACCGGCATCCTCGCACGCACGAGCCACTGAGACGATATCTGTCACGTTCGGTGTGAGTTTGATGAACACCGGTTTGGTGGTGACCTTCTTCACCGCCTCTGTCACCTCAGCGGCACATTTAGGGTCAGTGCCGAAACTCATTCCGCCGTTGTGCACGTTAGGACAACTCACATTCACCTCTATGATGTCGGCAAGTGAATCGACCTTACTGCAGCAGTCTGTATATTCATCAACTGAGAACCCACTGATGTTCGCAATGATAGGCTGGTGGTAGAAAGTCCTGAGATATGGAATCTCGTTTCCTGTCACTTGATCTATGCCCGGGTTCTGCAGTCCCACGCTGTTAATCAGTCCCTCTGAGCACTCGGCGATTCGTGGTGTAGGATTCCCGAAACGAGGTTCACGCGTAGTCCCCTTCAGGGATATCGCGCCGAGTATGTCCGGATCATAGAAGTCCAGGAACTCACCGCCAAAGCCGAACGTCCCGCTTGCGGGAATCACCGGATTCTGAAGTGCGACACCGGCAAGTCTTACGGTCAGATTCACCATTTTATCACCTCCTTTCTGAACACCGGCCCGTCTTTGCATACACGCATAGGACCGTTGACGGTATTGATAGTGCATCCCATACAAGCGCCGAAACCGCATCCCATCCTTTCCTCCAATGAGAGTTGGCCGTCCATACCCTCACAGGCGTTGCAGAGGGCACGCATCATCGGCATCGGACCACAAGTGTAGAAATACGTAAACGACGATGAGGAGTCACGCAGCAATGGCGCAAGTCCGTCGGTCACGAAGCCCTTGATTCCCTCCGATCCATCATCAGTAGTCACCACGACCTCCACACCAAGTCCGCGGAACTTATCCAAGTAGAAGAGTTCGTCCTTGGTAGCCGAGCCGACGATCACCGTACATTCCCCCACCCTCTTTGCGAGTCCGTAGAGAGGAGCCAGGCCTATCCCCCCACCTACAACGAGCGGATGGGCTGGCTGTCCTTCAGTCGTAAAGCCATTTCCGAGGCCAGTCAGCAGGTCGAGTTCGGTCTCCACAGGCAATAGGGACATCTTTTCCGTGCCATGTCCCACCACTTTATATAACAACGTGACACTCTCTTCGTCCCAGTCACAGATGCTGATAGGCCGACGCAGATAAAGTCCGTCTAACCGGATGTTCACAAACTGTCCGGGAGCAGTGATAGCGGACGTGTCACCACAGAGGGTCATTCTGTATATTCCCCGTGCGACTCGTACGTTCTCCTTGATGATATATTTGTCTTGCTTAACCATTTCGTCCGTCAATCCATTACCGGTTCACCACCCGGCCCATTACCTCCATTCCCTCGAAGGGACAACTCCTTCCCTTGCTCCTGAACTGCTCAGGACAGATGACGTAAGGAGTTTCCAGGTCAACATCCACATATGAGTCGATATCTATACCCAATATCCTCCTCGCATTAAGACTCATAAGTTCCACCAGGCGTTCCATCGTGATGATGCCGGTCCTCACGAAATGGGTGTACATCACCGGGAATGCCGTCTCAAGTCCGATTATTCCGTTCAGGCTGTCCACGAAACCCCTTGACTTCTCCGCCCCAGTATGTGGAGCATGATCCGTCGCAATCACATCTATCGTCCCATCCCTCAAGGCTTCGATGAGAGTAGAGCGGTCAAGTGGAGTGCCTATCGGAGGATTCATCTTGAACCTGCCATCCCACGAAGCATCCTTCATCGAGGTGTCGAACACCAGATAATGCGGAGCGGTCTCACACGTCACCTGCAAGCCCCCGGCCTTTGCCATCCGGATGAGATCGATGCTTTCTTTCGTGGAAATATGGCACAGATGCAGGCGGCAACCGGTCTCCTTGGCCAGACGTATGTTTCTCTCCACCTCACAGGCCTCTGCCATGCGCACTTTACGCCAGGTCTCGGAGAAATCCTCACTGCACAGATTGCCAGACTCCGCTCCCACTCCGGGCAGCACTGGCTTCTTCTCACAGTGCGTGACAATCAGTCCACCTGAATTCGCTATGCGAGTCATGCATTCACGCATCAGGTCATCATCGTCAATGCCAGAGCCATCATCACTGAACCCTGCGACGTATGGCATCAGTTCCTCATATCTCGCTGGCTCCTTACCCATTCTGCCCATAGTGATGCAACCATAAGGCAGGACTCTGACCTCAGAGTCTTGTTCTATGATGTCCAACTGCACCTTCAGATTCTCCAAGCAATCAGGAGCAGGCTTCACGTTCGGCATTGCGCAAACCACGGAATACCCACCAGCCTTGGCTGCCTGGGTACCGGTCTTTATCGTCTCCTTTTCCGGAGAGTCGGGTTCACGCAGGTGGACATGCATATCGACTAATGCAGGTATTCTCACCTGACCGTGAGATACTTGCACAAAAAAAGACGGACTGCCATTAGGACAGTCCGCAATTATATTCTCTGTTGGCGCACAAAGGTGACAAACACCGTCAGAAGCAACGCCTCCAACCTTCAATCTTTCTTTTTGACACCTATTTGATTGGCTACACACAATTTAATTCCTTTTTCAGTTGCAAAGGTAAGGATTATTTTTCTACTGACAAAAAAAATTAAGGCTAAATTTCACGTGCCATACTCTATTCGTCACTTTTCATCCATTTTCGTCTATTGTCATTCCATCCACTCTTTCAGCAGTCTGACGCACTCCTCCCGCATAGTAGCCGGCAAGGTGGCGATGCGCGACGTGTGACTGCCATTGGGATCCACATAGATATGCAGGTTCTGCTTCTTGCTGCAGTCCAACCATGTACATACCCCGCTGGCACTCCATGGGTCGTTCTCACCATAGATGAATATCATGCGAGGATCGTTCTTCCGCAGAAATGCCACAGTATGTCTGAAGAGGCTCTTGTCGTATCTGATTGCCGGCATTTCCGTCGGCAGCATCAGTCTGCGCAGATAACCCTTGCTGTTCTTGATGCTCAGGTAAGGCCTCAGCGATTTCGTGTCGTAGCCATAATAGCCCAGTTCACGCGCCGCCTGAACGAAGAAACTCAGGAAGTAAGGGTCTGGGCGGAAGTAGTCAGGTCCGCTTATCTGCACTAAATGGTCAAACAGCACCTTATCACCAGCTTTCAGATCAGGAATATGATGTACGTCAGTACCCCACTGCCAGAGTGCGAAACTGTACTCCAGGACCATCATATCCAACACCTCGGGAATGCCCACGTTCTCATTAAACTTATAACCCTTCTCCTTGCACAGAGTCTCCAGCAGCGGTTCAATTCTCTCACGTCTTTTCAGCACCTCGATCTGGAACTCCTTGACGGCCTGACGCTCCCGGGCGTTGCCCACAGTCCTGCTCAGGAAAGGTTCATGGCGACCATCCTCTACAGTCTTGTTCAGTGGAGCCACATACGGCACGCTCACATCCACATCGTCTGGGAAATAGGCACGATAGAACATACAAGTCTGCCCCCCCTTGCTTATGCCTGTGGCAAGCCACTTGCGTGGATACAGTCGTTTGAAGGTTGTAGTCACCTCATGTAGGTCGTTAAGAGAGTTCCAAACGGTCAGGTAGTCCCAGTTGCAAGGGTCTGGCATGGACTCCTGAAAATAACGGTACTCCACGAATATCATATTAGCATCGAGCAACTTGCTGACTTCCTCCATCGCATCCGGGTGCATCTCCCTCTCACCGCCATAGCCTTCGGTGACAATCACCGTAGGGCGGTCGAACCCCACATGCCCCACGAATACCCGCTGGGTGAAAGTGCCAGCCGACGGATTACCATAGTCCAATGGGTGTTCCATTTTCAGCACATACTTCTCAGAGTACTGAGTTGATGCGATGCGTGTCACATCGCTCACCTTAGGCAGTGCCTTCAGTAGTCTCGCCACTTCCGTGTCCTGATTCAGTTGCGACGTCTGCCCCTCAGGCTCGTCAGCACTGACTCGCAGAACAGGCATCGTACTCAATAGTACCACAAACAGCAAAAACGGGAATAATAATCTATTCTTCATAATAACACTAATGGGATGTTCTACTTCGTAGGGGGTCGATAAAGGGGTAATCTATAAATTCCGAGCAAATTAAAGACCACACATAATGCTTTGGGTTAAGAATTTCGACACATGTCAGAATCGTTGTTCCTCCATGAGGTCGCCATCGGCATCGGTGATGCGCCAGTGGGTGATGTTGCGCTGCTCGCTGCTGATGCTCACGCCGCACTTTGTGACAGTTCGCCCTTCTGCCTCGTAAGGTATGGCATAGCCTTTGTCGTCAATCTGTGCGAGGGCATTCTCCACGGTGTCATCGA
>JAKSJE010000040.1 GCA_024398405.1 Bacteroidaceae bacterium | reverse complement strand
CGCTGTTAGTAACAGGAGGTATGCGCTGTTACTAACAGGTGGTATATAGTTGTTAGTAACAGGTCGGTAATGTTAAGCGCAGTCTCCGATGGTTTTAAGCGCAGTCTTCGGCAGTATTAACCGCTGTCTATGGATTCTTTGACACAAAAACCGTCCACGGGCATTCGCAGTCCGGTGGACGGTTGACATTGCTGGGCGTTATTACCGTGTCTTCTTGGATGTGGGGCGCCCACGGAAAAAACGCACATGCGCCGTTACTTGTAGTCATCACAGCGCTTGTGGCATGTGGGCTTGCCGGGATGCCAGTCGGTGGTCAGCGACTGATGTCATGCAGGAAATCCACCTCGATGATTCTGAGTTCCCCTTTCACCTGTTCGCTGCCTGGTGTTTTGTACAGGTCGAGTTCGGATGCGTTTCCGCCCGTCAGTTCCGTGACCGTTCTGAAGGCATCCTTGTCAGAGGCTGCTCCCGTCTGGCATATCGTGTACCGCTTTGCCATCGTCGGCTCCTTTATGAAGAGCGAGATGTACCCAAGCGACTTCTCCGTCTGACCTTTCCAGATGAGTTTGTCGTCGGCATAGACCTCTATCGGGTAAGACCGTTGACGCCATCCCGTGAGTTTCATGTTGATCTCATCAACCGCCGTAGGTTCTGCGAGTTCGTATGTTATCCATGCCGATGAGAGTTTCCCATCGTTACGCCATTCGCTGAGTTCGTTATCATCAAACGAGGCGTTTGCCATCTCGGTGTTCGCTCCGGCGGTGGCAGCGACAATCCGCGCGGTGGTCTTTTTCTCTGTGTACGACGGTCGGGAAGGTGTCTCTCCTCGAGTCAGCAGACATGGCGGTTCTGGCTGGCTGCCTTCGTGCGTCTGCCATTCCAGAGTGGTCTCAGGCAGTCCGTTGGCTCGCGCGGTGAGATGTATGGTTCCGGGGGTCGTGGTCGAGCGTACTATCACCCTGCTGACTCCTGCTTCGACAGGCAGCCGGGTGGCGAGAATGTAATTGTCATCATCGGGGCTTTTGCCGATTCCGCCTCGCCATTCCCCTTCACCGTCAATGGTCCAGCGGATGAACCGGTTGTCAAGAGGACAACGCCGTCCGTCTTTATCCATGACCTCCACCTGGACGATGGCAAGGTCAGCGCCGTCAGCCCTCATCCCGCCTATCGGGTTTTGCATCAACGTGAGTTTCAGATGATGAGGTGCGCCGGCGGTGACATGAGTGGACGAGGATTCGCGTGTGACTCCGTCTTGCGCATAGCCGACGGCTTCGATTTCTCCCTTTTCCCACTTCACGTCAGGGAAGGTGTGGAGGAATGTGTGTTTTGGATTTCGGCTGACTCCCACTGACTTGCCGTTGACGAACAGCTCGCATACCGGCGACGTGCTCACGACGTGGACATCCTTCACGACACCGTCCTGGTAGTTCCAGTGTCCGATGACATGTGAGGCGTGGTGTTCGATGTCCACCCATGAGCCCCACATCACCTGATGCGCCCAGAACGCATCTTTCTCTATGCGCATGGCGTCCACCACACCGGAGTTCCGGTAGTTCATCTCCGAACGGTTATGGGTGTTGGTGTCGGAGAATATTATCTTGACACCGCCCGAACTCACCCTCTTGCCCATGCCCGGACGTACTACCCAGTAGTCGTTCCAGCGCCTGACAAGTTCTATGGCGAAGTCGTCTTGGTTGTGATTGTAGGCACTGGCGTCGGCACCCTTGTATAGCGGACCGGCTCCGTTCCTGTGCCAGGGATATGAATAGTCATCCCAGTACATCCTGTACCCTTCGTCCCGGCAGTATTCCATCGCCCACATGGGCTTGCCTCCTGACTTGTTGATATACAGCATCTCCCCGCCGTATTCCGCCTCGTCAATATCAAGCATCTCTCTCGAGCCTATGGCTCTGCCGCCGTGTGGGTCGTAGTCGTTCCTGATGCCGACCATCTGCTGCATGTGCTCTTTTGATATCGACTCGTTGCCGCATTCATAGAACAGTATGCTTGGGTTGTTGCGGTTGTATATGATGGCGTCGCGCATCAGTTCTGTGCGCTGCTCCCAGTGTCGGCCCGTGGCATCCTTCTCGGCGTCCCCCGCCGGCATCGCCTGGATAAGCCCGACCCTATCGCACGACTCGATGTCCTGCTTGCTTGGGGTCACGTGCATCCATCTCACCACATTCCCTCCCGACTCGACCATGAGGCTGTTGCTGTAATCGGAGAGCCATGCGGGGATGTCTGTTCCGACTGAGGGCCACTCGTTGCTTGTGCGCTGGGCATAGCCATGAACCATCAGGCAACGGTCGTTGAGGTATATCTTACCATCTCTGAACTCCGTCTTTCGGAATCCGGTACGCAGTGACACCGTGTCTCTCATGCCTTCAGCCACCAGCATGGTCCTGACGGTGTAGAGGTAGCCGTAGCCCCATGACCAGAAGTGTATGTCTCTCAGACGTTCCGAGGCCGTCAGGGTCACTGTGTCGCCTGATGCTATCACTGTGGGCTTCCCCTGGAATCTTGCGGTAGTCTTGCCGTTGACATCGACCACTTCCACTTGCAGCACTGCTCTCCGACTGTGGGCGGAGGTGTTGATCACCTGGGATTCCACGTTGGCGGTCACCTTTCGTCCCTTTATGTCGTAGCCGCTTCCATATACATAGACTCCGGTCGTACCGAGGCCGCTGAAAAGCGGAAGTGTCTGGTAGAGGTCACTGACCACGTGCAGCCTGACATTCTTCGTAATGCCGCCCATGTTCATGTTGAAGTTCTGGTTGTTCCACTGAAAGGAGGATGCCGTGGCTCGTTCCTTGTAGTTCCAGTCGTTGTCGGTGAGGACCTCGATGACGTTGTCCTGTCCGGGTAGGAGATACGGTGTCAGTTCGAAGCCGAATGCCATGACTCCGTTCTGATGCAGCCCGACGCGATGTCCGTTGAGCCATACCTCGGCAGACTGCCGGACGCCCTGGAACTCGATGAGCACATGTTTGTCCTTCCATGCGGAGGGCGCGGAGAAATGTTTGGAGTATCTGCACGTGTCATCCGGCAGCCGGGCTATTCCGACCCTGTAGGCATCGTCTTCGTTCCATGCGCGAGGCAGGGTCACGGTCTCTGTCTGTCCGGCATGCAGACGTGACGAGAGGGGATAGTGTATCTGCCAGTCGCGGTTGAAATTGATGTCACGCTGAGCCAGGACGTTTCCGGCTACAGCCATCACCATCATGGTGACAAGTAGTAGAGTCTTCATTGAGTTTCTCTTCTTCATCGGGATCAAGGTGTAACGTAAAGGGGATGAACTCTCAGTGTGACGAGCAACCCCCGTGATGCTGAGTTTCCGCTGATAGTGGTTTTCATCTCAGGAGGCCGCTATGGTTAGAACCGGGAGTTGCTGCTGACTTTCCAGTCAGGATAGGCAGTCTTTGCCGCGGTCTTGAATTTGTCGTAGTTGTCCTTCTTTTGCTTCAGCTGCAGGTCGAGCCAGTCAATAGCCATCTGTGCGAATGAGCCACCGAACGGCTGGTCGTATGTCCCTATATGTCCGGCCTTGGCATTGTCTGCCCAGACGGCTGGCACTTTCTTGATGGCTTTGAAGTCCTGACCGGCATTAGGGAAGGCGACATCCGACTCTCCGCCCGTCATATATATAATAGGTGCGTGAAGCTGTTTCAGGTTCTTCTTGCTGGCACCTGCCATTTCCATGGTTCCCATGCCCGCGTTCAGGATTAGGTACGTCTTCAGACGTTGGTCCTTGGCATTGAACAGCACCTGTGCTCCACCGCATGAATGTCCGGCCGCTGCCATCATCTCGGTATCCACCATGTCGTAGTAGCCGCTGTTCTTGTCCGATGCTTCAGACGTAATCCAGTTCATGGCATCCGCGAGCATGCTCGAAGGGGTGCTGCTTTCCTTGCGGTCAAACTGGAACACCTGCATCTCACCGATGGCCACGACCACATATCCGTGGGATGCGATCTTGGTCAGCATACGCTCGTATCCCACACTCGTGTCCATACATCCGCCGTTGGCGAACAGCAGTACAGGCAGTTTCCCCTCGCGCCTCACCGCGTCCCTCATGTTGTGCGGGCGGTATATGACGAAGTTAGGTAGTGACTTCTCCTTCAGTGCGACCGCCCTGTAAGGACCGTCACCGCCTCCGTCTATGATTTTCATCTGTTCCCACGAGAGGCCGGGCTCCGGATGTCTGAGGTGTTTGGCGAAGAACGCATCCATGGCCGGACGGGTCAGTTCGAGCGCGAAGTCGTATGAGAAGTTATGCTGACCTCTCGCCTTGATGTATTCGACCTTGTTACCCACCTTGTGCATCTTGTTGACGAAGTCATCGGTAAGTTGCGGACGGACTATCGGGTCTTCACTGCCTTGCAGGATGAGGATTGGTGATGTGTCCTTCTTGATATAGCCTATAGGCCACCATTCAGGATGCTTGTCCCATGGATTGTTGGGATTGCCGATTTCTGTTGGAGGTGCTCCGCCTACGGCACAAGTCACCAGGTTCTTCACTCCGAGCATAAGAGACAAGTGTCCACCCGCTGAGTGGCCGAAACAGCCGATTCTCGTCGGGTCAACCCCATACTCAGAGGCATGTGACTTTATCCATGCTACCGAACTCTCCACGTCCTCTATGCAGGCAGGCATCGGCGCCACTTGCGTAAGGCGGTAGTTGACGGAGAAAGTCACATAGCCTTTCATGGCATAATCCACAAGCAGGTTGGTATATACGGCGTCACGCTTGTCACCTGCCGACCACCCACCACCGTGTATGATGACTATGGCTGGTCTCGGCGTTTTGTCGTTGCTGACGGGCTGGGCTACGTCAAGCACACATGAACTGTGCTCTCCATACTGCACGTTCTGGGTAATCTGAATTCTCTCTTGTGCCATGGCGCTCATAGCGAAGAGAAACGAAATGGTGAGTAGAATGTCTTTTCTCATTTTGTCTGGATAATTAATAGGTTAATGTAATCAAATGCAAATTTATGTTTTTTTACCATGAGTAGCAAATGTTTCCGTGCCTTATGTGCGATTTTTATGACTTTGTCTGTGAAATGTTATGTGATATTGGCATTTTTTATCTATCTTTGCAGTAAATCACGGATATGAGGTCAATCATAACATTTGCGCTATTGTTGTTCTTTTGCGGAATGCCGGCACAGGTCATACACAACGACGTGTTCTGGGATTCGGCCGACGGCACTCCGATATACAGCCAAGGTGGTGGTGTATTCAAATTCACCGACCCTGAGACCGGACGCATGGCTTACTTCTGGTATGGTTCCCGTTTCCATGAGGCGGAGCGTTACCGTAACGACCCATCGGTCACGCTTGATCGCAATACCATAGTGGGAGTCAGCCTGTACAAAAGCACCGACCTCGTTCATTGGAAGGACATGGGGCTCGTGCTCACAGATAGAGATATCAAAGGCGGTCGTCCTTGGACCGGCTGGTTCGCGCGCATGGGAGTGGCCTTCATCGAGGAAACCGGACAATACGCCTTGTTCTCACAGCACAACAACTCCGTAATGGTGGCTCTTGCTGACGGCCCGTCTGGCCCTTTCAGGGTTCATAAGCACATTGATATGACTCCGTTTATCGGTACGCCTAATACCGGTGACCAAACCGTGTTCACAGATGAAGATACAGGCAAGGACTACCTTGTCTATTCCCATGGGAAGGGACGTCATAAAGGTTACATATCAGAGATAGGTCTCTTGGACGATGGAACTGTAGGTCTGAAAAACTGTGTGGAGGTGTTCAGCGGAGCGAGTCGTGAGGGCAATTGCATGTTCAAGCACAATGGAAAATATTATCTGTGCGCATCGAACATCTACGGATGGGACTCTTCCTTCGCCTACTACCTTGTCAGTGACAGCATCTACGGTCCATACCATCCACGCAATGACATGCAAGTCATGGACGGATGCGAACGCGACTACGCGCATGTAACACAGACCGGCTTCTTCCTCAATGTCAAGGGCTCAGAACAAGAGACCGTCATATATTGTGGTGACAGATGGTGCGACTTCGCAGGCAACGGTCTTGGATACAACCAGTGGATTCCACTTTCATTCAATGGCAGCCGCCCCTATTTCAACTCTCTCTCAGCCTGGACTATAGATGCGGGAAAAGGGACGTGGGCTGTTCATGCCGACAACAACTTCATCCTTAACGGCAGTTTTGAGGCTGACAGGCGGCAGTTGCCTATTCCCGAAAAACCGCGTCAGGAGTTCATGCTCGGCTGGGAGACCGAAGTGTCGCGAGGGAACGAGGTGTCGCTTGCCAATCCACATACACCACACCTCAATTACATGAACACCCGTGAAGACCGGAAAGTGGTTGTAGGAGAGAAGTCGCTCTGTATCAGTGACAGCATCGCTTTTGAACGACTGGTGAGCCAGAACGTGATTTCCTCTCCTTACGTCAGTCTTGCTGATGGTGACTATGAACTGACACTGATGTTCCGCGAGAACTCGCTGTTCCGCACTCTGGTTGTCAGTGTTGAGTCTGGTGGTGAGCGTCAGACTCTGGATCTGAAGAAGTATGCATCGGGTGACTCATGGACCAAGGCCAGGCTGACGGCTCATGTCACAGGAGGTCGGGCAAAGGTCGTATTCCATGCCGCCGGCGAGCCATTGGCACGATGTCTCATAGATGATGTTGAACTCAGAATTAAGAAATAACCTTTTATTAACTAACTAAGTATGAAGAACTTGCTTTTATCGGTATTCCTGATGGCAGGATTACCTGTGATGGCGCAAGAAACGCCAATAAACATTGACCTTTCAAAGAAGGGTAACGTGATCTCACAGAGTCTGTATGGTATTTTCTTTGAGGAAATCAATCATGCCGGCGATGGTGGCCTGTATGCCGAACTGGTCCAGAACCGTGGGTTCGAGGAGCATGTGCTCCCATCAAGCATGAAGTACGAAAACGGTCGTGCAGTCGCCATCGACAGTCCTAACTATGAGCATCGCAACAACCGCAAGTGGAGCATTCCTTGGGATGTCGAAGCCAAGAAGTATCTGGGATGGAGCGTCAAGTCCGTTCAGTGTGAACTGAGCCGTGAGGTCAAACAGCAGACACTTCCGCTTCATCCGAACACCCCTAATGCCATGCAACTCACCATCTCGTCCATGCAGCAGGGCGGCAAGGCTCAGCTCATCAACAGTGGCTACTGGGGCATGGGATTCAAGGACGGAGAGAAGTATGACCTGCGTTTCTATGTCAAGAGCTCCGACTACAAAGGTGATATAACAGCCAGGATTGTTGATGACAACGGACGGGACATAGGCTCCGTAAAGTTCGACACGAGGAAATCCGACGGATGGGAGGAATACACAGGTGTCATCCGCAGCACAGGTGTGGCAGCGAAAGGACAACTCGTCCTTGAGTTCGATGCTGACGGTACAGTACTCGTTGACTATGTGTCGCTCTTCCCACGCCATACGTTCAATGGCCGCAAGAACGGCCTCCGCAAAGACCTTGCGCGTATGCTCCAGAAACTCCATCCTGCATTCATGCGCTGGCCTGGCGGATGCATCGTGGAAGGCGCCACCTACGAAAACCGTGTGAAGTGGAAGGAGACGCTCGGCGACCCAATGACCCGACGCGGCGAATGGGATGTGTGGGGATATCGTGCCACATGGGGTATGGGCTATCATGAATTCCTGCAATTCTGCGAGGATCTTGAGATGGATGCCATGTATGTTTGCAACGCTGGCATGTCCTGCTCTGTCCGCAACGGTGACTATGTGGATGGCAACGAGGAACTTGACGCCGTCATCCAGGACTTCCGTGATGCCATTCAGTATGCTATCGGTGATCCGACGAAGAACAAATGGGCTAAGATGCGTTCGGATGCAGGACATCCTGCTCCGTTCCCTCTCAAGTATGTCGAGATAGGTAATGAGAACGTCGGTCCTGAATACGTAAAGCATTTCAATTACATTCATAGGGTGCTGAGCAAAGAATATCCTGACATAATCTTCATCAACACACTCGGCCATACCGATCCGCTGCTCAGCCAGATTCCTGGTGACTACATGGTCGATCCTCATTGGTATCGCAATCCCGACTTCTTCTTCAACAACAATCACCTCTTCGACGAGGCACCGCGCCAACACGACATCTATGTCGGCGAGTATGCATGTAATGCCGGTGTGGGTGGCGGCAACCTGCTTGCGGCCATCAGCGAGGCAGCCTTCATACTTGGTATGGAGCGTAACAGCGATGTGGTCAAGATGTCGTCCTATGCGCCTCTCTTTGAGAACTTCAACAGGAAGGACTGGCCGTGCAATCTCATTCATTTCAACAGCAACGAAACCTATGGACGCGCTTCCTACTACGTTCAGCAGATGGCAGCCGAGAACCGTCCTACATATAATGTGTTCGTTGATGAGACATCAAAAGCGATGAAGAGCGAGTCATTCAAGGCAGGAACCATAGGTCTTGGCAGTTACGCCACTCAGGTGGAATACAGAAACATCCAGATTTCCCTACCTGGCCAGAAGAAGGCCGCAAAATACAAAGCCAGCCAGTTCGTCCACAAGAAGGGCGAATGGCAAGTCAAGAACGGTGTCATCTCTCAGACTTCCGATCAGCAGCTGACGCTTTCCATGTTGCCGGGCTTCTCTGCCGACAATTATGTGCTGACCCTTCAGGCAAAGAAGGTCTCAGGTCTTGAGGGATTCTTTATTTACTATGGCCTTGACGAAAGTGGCCAGAATGGTTATGCGGTGAACATCGCAGGCTGGAACAACCGTACCACTGCTGTTCAGCCGGTCAGACGGGGGCGTACCAACGACACAGTCAGCCGTCAGGCCGCTCAGTCTGTGGAAAACGGCAGATGGTATGATATAAAGATAGCCGTTACACCAGACAGCACCGTTCTCTACGTTGACGGAACTCTTGTCACAACTGCCCGTCCGCTGGCTAACACACGTTATTTCTGCCAGGCCGGTTATGACGAACGTAGTGGCGAACTCATCATCAAGGTGGTGAACGGGACAGACCAACCTTATTCGCGCGAGTTCTCCATCAGGGGCGCTCAGCGCGTTGAACCTCGTGGACGCATTATCACTCTCTCCGGCAATGCCACAGATGAGAACACATTTGCGGAACCTACCAAACTGACCCCGAAGACCACCATGTTCGGCGGATTCGGAGAGAAGTTCAAGTATGAATTCGCACCTATGTCATTCACCATTATGCGTGTAAGAGTATCTGGCGATGGACTTGCCCGCACACCTTGGCCTCGGTTGCGTGAGACAAAGGACCCTAACGCCCATGACCCAGTGATGGCAAAGGGTGAGGACGGTCGCTACTACTGCTTCATGACAGGCATGAATGTAGGTGTCATCTCAAGTGAGGATATGATCACTTGGCGCAACGAACTCTCCGCACTCAAGGAGACTCCTGCATGGGCAAGGGACACAGTGCCTGGATACAACGGACACACATGGGCTCCGGACATCAGTTATCACAACGGACAGTGGCATCTCTACTACTCTTGCTCTACCTTCGGCAAGAACGGTAGTGCCATCGGTCATGCTGTCAACAAGACCCTTGACCCTAAGTCGCCCGACTTTGGATGGGTGGATAAGGGTATGGTCATCGCATCACACAGGCGCATCGACAACTGGAATGCCATTGATCCTAACCTCATAGTTGACCAAAAAGGCCAGCCTTGGCTCACATACGGCTCGTTCTGGGACGGCATCCAGCTCATAAAACTCTCGAAGAAAGACTTCCAGACCCCTGTCACCAAACCTGTCACCATCGCCCGCCGTTTAGGTCGCAAGTTGTCACTTACCGAGACAAATAACGAGGCGAACTTCACAATCGAGGGCGGCAACACCATCGAAGCGGGGGAAAACGCAATCGAGGCGCCGTTCATCTTCTATCATGGCGGCTACTACTATATGTTCGTCAGTTTCGACTATTGCTGCCGTGGACAGAACTCCACATACAAGACCGTCTATGGCCGTTCAAAGAAAGTCAACGGTCCTTATCTCGACCGCAATGGCAAGGAAATGGCTTATGGTGGCGGAACAATGCTCTACGGTCCTGACGAGGACTACTTCGGTGTAGGTCATAACAGTGTGTATGAATGGGACGGCAAATGCTATTTCGTGTCCCATGCCTACGTGAAAGACAAGAACGGTGACGCCAAACTGTTCATCCGTCCACTGACATTCGACAAAGACGGTTGGATAGTCGAAGAGGATTGATGAGAGTGACGTGGAATCCCGTCTCGGTGTCCGCTATGACCTTCTGAACTCACTTGTGACATTCCGAATTCTGACGCAAACGAGGGCTCACCCATAATACTGTCTGCGAAAATGGAAATAAATAGATATATTGGCCTGAGGGGTTTGCTTGTGACTGCGATGATGTCTCTTGTCGCGTCGGCACTTTCATTCGGACAGACTTCGTATTCTTATTTTAATGTCACGGACGGACTGAGCGACAATCGCGTCACGAGTTTGATGCAGTTGCCTGATCAACGTATGCTTATCACCACGAGTAGTGGCATTGACGTATATGACGGCAATCGCTTTTATTCGTATGGCGTGGGCGAAATCCCTTCGACACGCCTGGAGAAGTACACTGGATGCTACCACCTGTATGTAGATAATCATCAGCGGCTGTGGATAAAGAACTGGCATTCTGTGCGCTGTATCGATATGGTCACAAAACGACAATGCTCGGATTTTGCGGAACTATGGAAGACTATTGGCGTGCGTGACAGTGTGGAAGACCTCTTCGTGGACTCGTATGTGCGTCATCTTTGGGTGGTCAGCGGAAATACGTTGATTGAAGCCGAAACTGGTAAGCGATATTCTGTAGGTGACGAGGGTGTGATTCTGGATGTGGAGGTGATGGATGGACTTGTCTATCTTTTCATGAGTAATGGCACGCTGTGCTGTATGTCTGTCAAAGGTGGGGATGATGGATTCAGTATAACCTCAGATATCGGCAACGCCCTTACATCTATGGTGGTGCCAGACACATTGTCGGATTCCTTCGTGCAGATTTATGGGCTTCCGGGTCAATGCGTCTTGCGACAGTTTTCTGTGAAGGACAGGGAGTGGAAGACGCTCCTGGCGACTGACTATATCATGCACACGATTATCAATGCCTCGCCAGGCAAGGCGTATATGACCAGTGAGAAGGGGCTGTGGATTGTTGACCTCATTTCCGGAAAGTGCCAGTTGGATACAGGCTATTCAGTGATTGGTGACAAGGAAATAAAACTTGACATGAATACTCTCTGCGTTGACCATCAAGGTGGATTGTGGATGGGTAGTGCAAGTCAGGGGCTGGTCTATGCCAATTCCATGCGTGACAGTTTCAGCGTCAGTCCGCAGCCGCTCAGGGCTACATTGGTTGCCATGTCGGTCAACAACAATGAGGTCGATTCATGGAACGGCAAGGCTATTTCCTATGTTGACTCTTTGTCGCTGGAATATGACTGCAAGAGCCTGGCTCTGGTCTATTCTGCATTCAATTATGCGTTGCCAAAACATACGAAGTTCAGGTACAGGCTGATGCCTGACTCTGATGATGGAATGGTGCAGGAAGGGGATACCATCTGGAAATCGCTGGAGTCATCAGGTCGTGAGTTGTTGGACGTGAATGGAATGTTACATCTCAACTTCAATGGCTTACCGTATGGTAAGTATGTCCTTCAGGTGCAGTCATGCATGGGTGGAGGTGTGTTCGGTCCTTCGCACACGCTTCATATCAATGTGCTTGCACCTTGGTGGCAGACACCTTGGGCATACATTATATATATAATAGGTGGGCTGGCGCTCTTACTCCTCCTGTTCAGGTTGGCTATGAATGCTCGTCTTCGGAAACTTATGCGCCAGCATCGTGAAGAACTGCTGTACACAAGGATTCAGGCGATGATGGAAACCCTGGAAGCCTCGGACTCCGAGTCTGAAGGAAAAGATAAGAGTGAGGAAGGACTGGAAGTCGAGGCTGCTCCTAAGGCAAGGGAAATGTCCGATGAGGACCAGGACTTCCTGAGCAAGGCAATGGAACTTGTGAAGAAGAATGTAAGCAATCGCGGATATTCAGTGGAGCAGTTGGCACGCGACCTGTGTATGGAGCGGACAGGTCTTTACAAACGTCTTACTCAACTTCACGACCAGTCGCCGTCGCTGTTCATCAGAAGCATAAAGCTGACTCATGCTGCTAATCTGTTGCTCACTACAGACCTGACTTTGTCCGAAGTGGCAGAACAGGCGGGGTTCTGTAACGCAAGTCATCTGGCAAGACTGTTTCAGGAGAAATATGGGTGCAAACCTGGCGATTACAAAGCCAAATCAACATCTATGATATAACTATCAACATTCATGCGAAATTCGTCAACATCT
This sequence comes from Bacteroidaceae bacterium, assembly GCA_024398405.1. Classification (GTDB taxonomy): domain Bacteria; phylum Bacteroidota; class Bacteroidia; order Bacteroidales; family Bacteroidaceae; genus Colivivens. The sequence goes on along the minus strand of JAKSJE010000040.1, from coordinate 6,440 downwards.
GTTGAGCCTTGATGTCTAAATGATTATATAACTTTGCGGATGAATTAAGATATTTGTGATGTTTATGAAGAATTATTTCTTGACAGCGTTTATGGTGGCGTTAAGCCTACCAGTCTTTTCGCAGGATTATTCTGTGAAAGTGCAGAATGTGACTACTGAGGTGAAGTTCTATTCGCCCCAGATAGTAAGAGTGACGAAGTATCAGTCTGCCGACCCTCAGGCAAAGACCGATCCTAAGTTTGTTGTGACGATGACCCCGCAGAATGTCGGTGTCAAGTGTGCGGAGGGAAGCATATATGATACGCTTTCCACAGATGGAATCAAGGTCATCTGCAATAAGAAGACGGGGCTGTTGTCGTTCTACAGGTCCGCTGACGGAACCTTGCTGACGAGAGAGCGCAGCCGTGCCGTATTCACAGCACGTACTTCCCATACGGTAGATAAATACAATGTCTCACAGACTTTCACCCTTGCTTCAGGAGAGACAATATATGGTTTCGGCCAGGTTCAGGACGGAAACCTCAATCATAGGAACACAAATTATTCCCACATGGTTCAGAACAACACTTCCGTGTGGATGCCTTACATGCACTCTGTGAATGGCTATGGCATCTACTGGGACCTCTATGGACCTTGTGATTTCTCTGATAGTGCCAATGGAGCCACTTTCGCCACTGAGGCAGCCCATGCCATTGACTATTATGTCCTTCTCGGTTCCAAGACTGATGGCGACGAGGTAATCCGTCGTGTCAGGGAACTGACCGGTCAGGCCACTATGGTGCCACTCTGGACCTTCGGCTATTTCCAGAGCAAGGAACGCTACAAGAGTTCGAAGGAAACTCTCGGAGTGCTGAAGAAGTATCGTTCACTTGGAGTCCCTATCGACTGTGTGGTTCAGGACTGGCAGTACTGGGGTGGTAACAACCAGTGGAACGCGATGGATTTCCTGAATCCTGAGTTCTCCTCAGACTATCGTGACATGATTGACGGAGTACATGATGCTGGCGGACATCTGCTCATTTCCATCTGGGCCAATTTCGGTCGCGACACCAAGCAGTTTGCTCATTACAGAGACAAGAACCAGCTGATGAAGCAGGGTGACAGAATCATGTCTGCCACATGGCCTAACGGTGAAGGCGTCGGAATCTATAATCCTTATGAACAGTCGGCTCGCGACTATTATTGGAACTGCCTCAACTCTGGATTGGTCAACAGGGGTGTCGATGCTTACTGGGTTGACTCATCTGAGCCCGACCACTATCAGGGTGGCGAAGACTGGGAGCAGACTAACGACTTCATCGTCCTCCACAAGAACGGAAACGACGATGCCTCGCTTAACCCCCACTCACTTGAGGCAGACCACACATGGCGTTCCGTCCGCAACATCTTCCCTCTGATGCATGCCAGTGGGGTATATGACGGTCATCGTGCACAGAATTCATCCCTCACCAATGCCAAGCGAGTGATGATCATGACCCGTTCTGGCTTCCTTGGAATGCAACGCTATGGTGCAGGAACCTGGAGTGGTGACATCACCTCTTCCTGGCAGACTCTGGCAAACCAGATTCCCGCGGCACTCAATTATTCTGCTTGCGGAATACCAAGCTGGAACAGCGACATAGGTGGTTTCTTCAACGGAGAATATGCCGGTCCTGGAGAGGACAGATACAACGAACTCTATGCCCGCTGGATTCAGTTCGGAACATTCTGTACTATCATGCGCTCACATGGTTCTGGTGTCGATAGGGCTATCTACCAGTACGGCTCAAAGGGCGAGTCCTACTATGACATCATCGAGAGATACATCAATCTCAGATACGCACTCTTACCTTATATATATAGTACAGACCGCAAGGTGCATGCTGAGGGATTCACCTTCATGAGGGCTATGGGCATTGCCTTCCCTGCCGACAAGATGACACATCAGCTGAAGGACCAGTTCATGTTCGGACGTGACATTCTGGTTGCGCCGGTTGTAAGGCAGGGCGCGGAAACGAAGGATGTGTATCTGCCACAGGGAAAAGACTGGGTCGATGTCTGGACCGGAGAACATTTCGATGGAGGCCAGACAGTGACGAAGAATGTGTCGCTGGCAGTAATGCCTCTCTATGTCCCGGCTGGAACCATCATTCCGTGGGGACCAAAGGTGCAATACAGCTCAGAGAGCAACTGGGACAAACTCGAAATCAGGATATACAGAGGCGCAGATGGCTCGTTCACACTCTATGAGGATGAGCGCGACAACTATAACTACGAGAAGGGCAAGTATAGCGAGATAACATTCCACTGGGATGACGCTAACTCTACTCTCACCATCGATGACCGCAAGGGTGAGTTCAATGGAATGCTGAGGGACAGGACCTTCAGGATAGTCCTTGTTGACAAGGACAAGGGTCTCGGACTCGGACTTCGTCAGTCAGCACGCTTCAGCAAGGTCGTGGAGTATTCAGGCAGTAAGGTCTCCGTCAATGTCAACAATGAGAACCTCGAGGCGGAACAGGGCGTGGCAGTGAAGAGCCTGAGCATAACCCCGACAACTCTATCGCTCTATGCCGGCCAGGCAAGCAACCTGAAGGTGGAGGCTGTCTTTGCCGATGGCACAAAGCAGTACGTCACTCTTGACTCTGAGTTCGAGAGCTCCGACCCGAATGTGGCTTATGTCATCGATGGAGTCGTCCGCACAAGGACAGAGAACGGCAAGGCTGACATCAAGGTGAAATATACGGATGTGACAGGGAAAGTCTGGACCAGGACTCTCAAGGTCACTGTCAGCGTACCTACGAACCTGTATTCGTGGAAAGCCTACGACTGGTTCCGCAACCGTGTCGCTGACCGCCTTGATGCCTCCGACATCAAGTACGACAATGCAGCCAATACGATTACCATCACCAAGACCGGTGCGCAGAATATCGCACTGCGATACAACAGCACAGGAAAGTTCCTCAAGCCGGGACTGAGGTCACTTGTCGTGGTTGCCTCCGATGTCTCAAGGAATACTGCCGACTCCCAGTTGTGGTATATCAACGGCAACTGGGTGAATATCGTCAATCCCGACAAGGTCGTGGAACTGAAGGACGGACGCATCCTGCTGGCCTGGAACATGAACGAGACGGATGCTTATCTTGAACTGAAGGAGACAGTGTTCGGCCTGACGTCAACCAATGCAAATGGCCGTTCCGTCATCAGCTATGTCGGCTTCGAGGCAGATGTAGATGCTCTGGTCACGTCACTCAACAAGGAGATAGTCTCAGTTGACCCTCCCCGGAAGGGCGCAGACGGCAGGGAGCACATATATTCGCTCCTCGGAGTGCCTCGCAAAAACCTCGAGGACGGTGTCAACATCGTCCGGAATTCTCACGGCGATGTGAGGAAAGTGTTGAAATAACAATTACGGATGTGACCCAACTTAACTTTTTCTTGTGAGAAAAACGGGTGGGTGAAGTATGAAGGATTGCTGAATCCGACCATATACATTATCTCATTGACTGTGAACTCCGGTCTCCGAAGCGGCGATACTGCTCCGGAGACCGGAGTTCACTTATGTATTCCACTATAGTGTAACCAGTGCATTGCTGCATCGGTGCCTATGCCTTGGTTTGTCGGGCATCGCCTCGTTGATAATCACAGCAAAGCATACTCTTCATCAGGGACGAGTCCATGGGGAAAGCGCCATCACGCCGGCCGGCCCCATCCAACGACCGCCTGCACGACCGCCGACATGATGACCAGGTCCGAGCAGACGACCTGGAAGGACACAACGGACGAAATAAGTGCCGCGAGCGCATGACTTTATCAACGCGAGCGCATGACATTATCAACGCGAGCGCATGAGACATCCCACTTGTTAGTAACAGGTGGTATATAGTTGTTAGTAACAGGTGGGGTGTGGCTGTTAGTAACAAGTGGGGTGTGGCTGTTAGTAACAAGTGGTATATGGCTGTTACTAACAAAAGCATAAACTCATCAGATGTCTTTCGTGGTTTCGTGCGATTGTGCTAACTATGCTGTCGCATGAGTGCGTCACTAGAATTCAAACTCGCTGACATCATGAACCATTCATTATCACACTATGAACTATTACCCACACGTAATCTTGTGGAACCAATATTGTTTTCTATGGGTATGACAAAACAGGCGGTTGTTACCCAGCCGCCAAACGAACGGGGAGGAATCAACGGCTATGCCTCGGAGAACTGTCCTTTACCTGCTCCGCAAAGAGGGCACTCGAAATCGTCTGGCAACTGCTCGAATGGAGTTCCTGGCTCTATGCCGCATTCCGGACAACCAACCTGGGGGTCATACTCCCAACCACAAAGATCACATGCGAATTTTCTCATGTCTGCTGTCATTTTCTGATTAATGATGATAACACGGCGCAAATATAGACAAAAATTCCGAATCGCACACCAGCAAAGACAAAAAAGCGCATGATTGTCGAAAAAAAGTCTCGTGACAGAATCGGTTCAGAGTTCATGAACTCACTCGAAAAGCCTGTTTTCGGATAAACTTTCACTGACATTGTTTCGTGTTTCCGAAAAAAATGTGTATATTTGCCCGTTGTAATGCAAAATAGTGTATTAACCTCAAAAAACAAACAATATGTTCGATTCTCACTTCAAGAAAATCTACCTTCTGACTGTCCTGTCCGCGATGTGCCTGACTGCATCGGCTATCGGCAAAACCGTGTATGTCGAGGATATCGCCATCGTTCCTAAGCCTCAGAGTGTCATCATGGCAGACGGAACCTTCTCCGTCAAAGCGGGGAAGGTCAGCAAGTCCGTCAAATACAAGACTGACAAGAGCCTTCCCGAAGAGGCGTACAGCATTGTGATAGCGAACAAGGGAATCACGGTGTTCTCGTCCTCACCTTCTGGCAAGTTCTACGCAAAGCAGTCCATCAGGCAGATGATTCCTGCTGATATTGACACCGAAGCCGACATACTCGTCCTCCCTTGTTGCACCATCAAGGACGCTCCCGCATTCGGGTATCGTGGCGCGCATCTGGATGTGGCACGTCACTTCTTCTCCGTTGAGGAGGTGAAGGAATACCTCGATATAATGGCGCTCCATAAACTCAACACCTTCCATTTCCATCTCACGGAAGACCAAGGATGGAGGATTGAGATCAAGTCATACCCTCGTCTAACCGAGGTCGGCGCATGGAGAAAAGGGACAATGATAGAAAAGAACTTCAGCAGCAATGACGGAGTCCGCTATGGTGGATTCTATACACAGAAAGAAATTAAGGACATAGTGAGATATGCCGCTGAGCGTTTCATCACAGTGATTCCTGAGATCGAGATACCGGGTCACTCAGTATCGGTACTTGCTTCCTATCCCGAACTTGGGTGCCGAGGCAAGGACTACCGTTACGAGGTGAGCACTACATGGGGCGTGATGCCACAAGTCTGCTGCCCTGGTCGTGAGGAAACCTTCACGTTCTGGGAGAAAGTCCTGTCTGAGGTCATAGAACTGTTCCCTTCCAAGTATGTGCACATAGGTGGTGACGAATGTCCTAAAGACGAATGGAGAATTTGTCCTTTATGCCAGAAACGCATAAAGGACGAGGGTCTCAAGAACGAAGAAGAACTTCAAGGCTACGTGACACGTCGTGTCGAGGCATTCCTCAACAGCAAGGGGCGCAGCATCATCGGATGGGATGAGATTCTGGAAGGTGGTGTCACACCTACCGCGACCATCATGAGCTGGCGTGGGAGCAAAGGCGCCATTCAGGCTGCCAAGATGGGTAACAGGGCCATACTCACACCTAACGGATTCTGCTATCTGGACTACTATCAAACCAAAGACACCGAGAACGAGCCTCTCGCCATCGGTGGCAACCTTCCTCTGTCAAAGTGCTACAGTCTCGACCCGTTCGAGGAACTCGATGAAGAACAGCAGAAGAACATCATCGGTGTCCAGTGTAACCTCTGGACTGAATACATCTCCACGCTGAACTATGCGGAATACATGCTCCTGCCTCGTCTGGCAGCCATAGCGGAAGTGGCATGGACAAACGGACGGAAGAACATGGATGACTTCATGTTCCGTCTGCGCCATCTCCGAACGTATTATGACCAGGAGGGCTGGAACTACAGAAAGCAATCGTTCTAAGGGCGTCCCATTACGATGTGGGTGCCAGCATGACTGATGGACGGCAAGAGAAAAAGACTCAGAATCACCTGAGATGTAATTGTCAGAACACCCCACGGCTGAAATGAACAATATCAGACGAAAAATTAGTTCCTTTGCCGACCAACATCGGATGGCAGTTTACGAAAGTCACATTCTATAGATAATAATGAGCAGATTCAGATATCCGGTGGATACCGACCAGTTCCAGAAGATAAGGGAACAAGGCAAGTTGTATGTTGACAAGACGGACATGATGTATGATCTTGCCAATCAATACGAGTACGTCTTTCTTGCACGTCCTCGCC
>JAKSJE010000004.1 GCA_024398405.1 Bacteroidaceae bacterium | reverse complement strand
TCAAAATAGCAATAACACACATAGCTCATGTCAATCTTTCATTTGCGTGGAATTTTTAGAACACCCCTTATGATAAAGACAGTTATTTTCGTACTATACTTTCTGTGCGGAACAGAGTGCAGCGGACAACAGATGCCAGACGGGTTTGCTATTGAGCCCATACACGACGAACTATTCGAGCGCATCAAGGGCAAGTCGTTCAAGAAAGACTGCACGACAAGTCGTGACAGCCTCCGCTACATCCGCCTGCTGCACTATGACTTCAACGGTATAGTACGAAACGGCGAGATGATTTGCAACCACCGTATCGCCAACGATATCGTCGAGATATTCCATCAGCTCTATAAGGCCCGCTATCCCATTGAGAGAGTGGTGCTGGTTGACGATTTCAATGCCGACGATGAGGCCTCAATGGCCGCGAACAACACATCCTGCTTCAATTTCAGGTATGTGGCGGGAACGAGAATCGTCTCAAGACACGGACTTGGACTGGCCGTGGACATCAACCCCAAATATAATCCTCATGTGAAGTCGGCATCGCAAGCGGCGCCATCCCAATATCGGATCGACCACAACGACCTGTGCTATAAGTTGTTCATCCAACACGGGTTCAAGTGGGGCGGTGACTGGAAACACAGCAAGGACTATCAACACTTCGAGAAATGAACCATCAGCCCAGGAAAATCATTGGATGAACCAGTTTCGGTGGGTTCAATAAATTTGAAAAATTTGTATTATTCGGTGAATTTATAGAACCCACCTTAAAAGAAGCGCCCCGGCTTTCCGGGGCGCTTCCTGTTGGGGGTGTAGTCTGAGTAGAGCCAGACTATTTGATTTCGATGAACTGGGTTGCCTGAGCCTTCTCCTGTTCTGTCATCTTAGGGATGAGGATGTTGAGGACTCCGCTGTCCATTGACGCCGTGATCTTCTGCCGTTCCACGTTGTCCGGGAGCGTGAGCCTCTGCTCGAACTTCGAGTAGCCGAACTCCCTGCGCAGGTAGGTCTTCTTCTTGTTCTCCGTACGCGTCTCGTTCTTCTTCTCCATACTGATGACGATGTCGCCGTCGCTTGTGAGATGGATGTTGAAGTCGTTCTTTGTCATTCCCGGTGCAGCCACCTCCACCGTGAATCCGCTCTCGTCCTCGCTGACGTTGATGGCTGGTGTCGTACCACGGAACTTAGGTGTTAACGCATCACTGAAGAAGTCGTTGAAGATTGCCGGAATCCATCCGTTTGAGCCTGAATACATTGTTGGTAACATAATTGATTCTCCTTTCGTGTTAAATTGTTAATATTCTTTTGTGAGGTTTCGTCCCAGAGTCGTCACCCTACCGACTGGCCTCTGACCATATAATTACAATCCACATGCCCCAAAGTTCCTACTGTCAGGTTTTTAAGTTTCGTTAAGCGGTCATACGGGAAACGCACAGGAAATTAACACTACGTCGGTTTTGTTAAGTCAAAAAAACTGACATTTTGTCAGATGATATGACAAAACGATGACGGTTCCGTCCTTTACCGGGTCAGCCATTACTCACGTCAGCTTCCTCATGACCTCACCGTTAGCTGCCATTGACTCAAATCGGTCATTGGTAATGGAGGCAGCAAAAACCAAAGGAAGGAAGCCTGACGACTTCCTTCCTCATGAGGTGGGTACCCGATTCGAACGGGTGTGGACGGTTTTGCAGACCGTTGACTAAGCCTCTCATCCAACCCACCAGTCACATTATATCGCAAATGCGGTTGCAAAGGTACGAAAAAATTCATTAACACCAAAACTTTTTTGTATCTTTGCAACGATATGAGGAAAATTTTAAGAGCCATTGAGACCTACATGTCTCAAAACGAGTTGCCGTCCGTTCCTGCGCGACTGGTCGTCGGCGTGAGCGGGGGAGCGGACTCGGTGTTCCTGCTGCGGATACTTATGTCCATGGGATATGACTGCATCGCATGCCATTGCAACTTCCATCTTCGTGGCGAGGAGAGCAACCGCGACGAACTGTTCGTTCGTTCGCTTTGCCAGAAACTGGGCACGACTCTTCGCTGCACTGGCTTCGACACCATGACTTACGCTGAGTCACGTCGCATCGGAATCGAGCAGGCTGCCCGCGAACTGAGGTACGACTATTTCGAGAACCTCCTCAGGGAGACAGGCGCTGTGGCTGTGGCTGTGGCGCATCACCGTGACGACAACGTGGAGACCCTGCTCTGGAACATGGCGCGTGGCACTGGCATCAGAGGCCTGCGCGGCATGCTACCGAGGAACGGGAACATCATACGTCCGCTGCTGTGCGTGTCACGGAACGACATCCTGGGTTGCCTCAGCGAGTTGGGACAGGACTTCGTAGTGGACAGCACGAACCTGGAGGACGAGGTGACGCGGAACAAGATACGCCTGAACATAGTGCCGAGGCTGCGGGAACTGAATCCTCAGGCCACTGCCAACATCAGCAGGATGATGGAGAACATGCAGGAGGTATGGCATATCTACACGGGATTCATCGATGACGCCATACGCCGCTGTGTGTCCGAACACGACGGAAAGACAATCATCAACCTGAACGCACTCGATGATTGTCCTTCAGTCAGCACGGTGTTGTTCGAGATTCTGTCGCCGTCGGGGTTCAACCGCCACCAGATAGAGGGGATGCTGAAAGCCGGGTCTGGCAAGACGTTCACCTCCGCCACGCTTCAGGGAGCGGTAATCCACGAGGCGCGCATGAAATGCGACAAGAACGGCAGACGCATAATCGTCAGCCGTACCGTCTGACTATTCCAGCACTTCTGGGTGCGAGTCGTGGACCTTGATGACGAGCTCACCGAAGAGTGTGTTCGCCCAGGCGAACCACTTACGGGTGAAGTCGTGATGGTCGTTGACGTTGAAACCCTCATGCATGAAGCCAGTATCGCCATCCGTATCGCGCAGAGCCGTGACACACTCACGGAGTTCCTTAGGGTCTTCCGAGGTCAGTCCTCTCATGATGATGCTCATAGGCCAAGCATAGTCCACCCCCACATGAGGGCCGCCGATGCCCTCGCCGTCTTTGCCGCGGAAGAAGTACGGGTTGTCCTCGCTCCATACGAAACGGCGCGTGTTGCGGTAAATCTTGTCGTTTTTGTCACAATAGCCGAGATAGGCTGCCGACAGCAGGCTCGGCACGTTGGAGTCATCCATCAGCAGTTGGTTGCCGAAGCCATCGACCTCGAAAGCATAGATTTTTCCGTATTTCGGATGCTTGACCACGGCATATTCCTTAATCGCCTCATCCACCTGGTCAGCCAGGGCAAGGCAGTCAGCAGCGAACTTCACGTCCTTGAGTATCGACTCGCTCATCTCAGCCAACTGACGCAGGGAAACGACCGCGAACATATTCGATGGAATGAGGAAGCCGAAGGTGGTGGCGTCGTCACTCGGACGGAAAGCGGAGAAAATCAGGCCGCATGGACGCACCGGAGCGCCCCACCCTTTTCCCTGCTGCGTATCGGTAGGCACGTATGTCTTGCGCTGGAACTTATATTTGCCACGGCCGTCAAAGCGTTGCTGCTCTCGCATGGTACTATAGACGAGCCGCATGGCTTCTGCCCACTTGGCATCGAACGGACTGACGTCACCGGTCAGTTTCCAGTAGTGGTAGGCCAGACGTATCGGATAGCACTGGGAGTCGAGTTCGTACTTACGCTCATGCAGTTCCGGTTTCATGTCGGTCTTGTCGCTCTGCCATTCGCCGCCGGTCGCTGACGGGTTGAAGGCATTGGCGTATGGGTCGATGAGCAGACAGGCGGTCTGGCGGCGGATGGCTCCGGCTATGAGACTGCGCAGGTCGCTGTCCTCTGCCACGAGGGACAGGTACGGGAACAACTGGGCGGACGAGTCGCGCAACCACATGGCATTGATGTCACCGGTGATGACAAAGGTGTCACCGGTCTTTGAGTCATACTTCACCGTAGTGTCGAGGGTGTTCGGGAAACAGTTGAGGAACATGTCACGGAGTTTGTCATCCTTTATGTCACGTGCAACCTCGACCATCTTCCGTTCTACCGCCTCGGATGAGAAACAACGCTGTTCTCTTTGTGGACGCCGGGAACCTTCCTGGGCCGGGAGCGGAAGGACGGAAACCGAAAGCAGACAGATCACCGCTTTACTTCGTAGGGAATGGATCTTCATATATGTTTATTTGTTAGGTTTGTTCCAGTCAAGGGTATATACCGTCGTGCTTGACGACTTGGTCTCTCCGGCATGATAGACATGGGTGACCTCGACCGACTGCTTGCCGTCTGCCGACACAAGGCGCACGTCTGCCTCCGAGACCGACGTGAGACGGATATGGCAGGCTGAGTCACAGAGCATGGTCATCTCCGACTTGCCGCCCAGACGGTTATCGACCTCGGCCTTCATATCTGAGGCGAGGAAGTCGATGAAGTCGAGGATGTTGTTATGAGTCAGCAACGGAAAGACGTCATCAGGCATCGTGCGCAGGAGCGAACGCATATCCACCTTGTCTGACTGGGCGAAGCAAGTAAGGCAAAAGAGAGACAAGACAGTCGTCAATATTTTTCTGTTCATAATTGCAAAGATAGTGATTTTTTTCTTAACTTTGCACGGTGAAGAGTTTTTTTCTGATATTTTTTTTGTTCGCCGCCGGCATATCCGCCTTCGGGCAGGACTCTGTCCGTGTGCAGACCATTGACTCTGCCTATCTGGCTCAGTTGGAGAGACTCATGATACAGATGGAGAAGGAAGAGAAGGCGAGGAAGGTCATTGCCGACTACGAGCGGCTGATGCTCAGACGTGAGATGTCATTCAGCACGACGGGCATGATGCAGTTCGTGTCAGGCATCATACTCTCACGCCAGAGCAGCGACTTCCGCAATGAGTCACCCCGGTTCACCGACACGAGCGACGACTGGCGCGACTACACCATCGCCTTTTTGCCCGTCGGAGTGACATACGCCACGAGGCTCCTGGGAGTCCAGTCCAAAAGCAACACCAACCGTCTCCTGACCTCCACCGCCTTGGGTTTCGCACTCTCGGCCGGACTCAGTTCCGGCATGAAGAACCTCATCAGCGAAAGACGCCCGGACTGGAGCGACGATCACAGCATGCCGTCGCGCCATGCGGCTATGGCATTCACGGCGGCTACCATTCTACATCGCGAATATGGCTACGTCAGCCCTTGGGTGAGCGTGGGGGGCTATGCCACCGCGACCGCCACGCAGTTCATACGGCTGAACAGCAATGCGCACTGGCTGAACGACATGTTCATCGGTGCGACCATCGGTACTGTCTCTGCCAACCTCGGCTACTTCATCACCGACCGGATATTCAAGGAGAAGGGATTGGCGATCATCCCCAAAGTCACGAAAGCCGACCTGATGAGGGCGGCGAAGTTCGAGGCTGGCCCGACATCGTTCTGCATGGTCTCAGGCAACGAGTTCGGACTGGGCGAGGACTGGGAATGCGAGAGGACGTTCTTCGTAGGGGGCGAGCTGGCATACTTCTTCAATGAGTTCGTGGCGGGAGAGGGCATACTGAAGATGTCAAGCACGAAGGTCAGCGAGCTGAAGGACAACCTGCTGATGTATCATGCCGACGCGGCTCTGAGACTGTCATGCCCCATCAAACCCGGATTCCGGATTCATGCGCGGGCGATTTGCGGCGGACGGTTCACGGAGAAGAAGCAGTTCGTCAACGACAGCAGCCTCGAGATAGGAGGTGGGCTGGGGTTCGACTTCCTGAACCGCGAGAAATACTCAGTGGGACTCAATGCCGACTACTGCCACGTCTTCTCTGACATACTGAGTAACCGGCTTTCGGTAGGAGCGACATACAGAATCATATTCTGACGATATAGGATGGAGACGAAAGGTATTATTTTCGACTATGGCGGCACCCTCGACACCAATGGCACACATTGGGCGGAGGTGCTGTGGAGAGCATATCAGAAGGAGGGAATCGCAATCAGCAGGGACATGTTCCGCGAGGCCTATGTCCATGCTGAGCGTGAACTCGAGGCTGAGCCGGTCATACTGCCCGGCGACACTTTCCTCGACGTCCTCAGGAAGAAGACGGACATCGAGACCAGGTACCTGTCCGGCAAAGGATACTGGAGAGTTGACGAGCTGACGCGCCGGCCCGACGCTGAGCACATAGCCCTCGACTGCCTCGCCGTGGTCAGAGAAGGGATAGCCAGGAGCAAGACGGTGCTGAGACTGCTTACTGACAAATACCGCCTCGCACTGGTCAGCAACTTCTACGGCAACCTGAGAACCGTACTGAGCGACTTCGGCATCGACTGTTTCACCACCGTCATCGAGTCCGCCGAGGTCGGTGTGAGGAAACCCGACACCGCTATCTTCCGCGTAGCGCTCAGACGGATGGGTCTCTCCGCCGCCGAAGTGACCGTCGTAGGCGACTCGCTCAAGAACGACATCCGCCCTGCCAAAGCACTCGGCTGCAAGACCGTATGGCTGAAAGGCATAGGCTGGGACGGCGCGCAGGCTGACGCGCCTGAGGCCGACTACATCATATCAGACATAGAGGAACTCATCCGTCTGCAGAACGACTCATGCCTGTGACGCATGTGGAGATAAAGCACTGACATCACCGTAATCTCAAAGGCCAAATATACCCACGGCACATCGGCGAGACATGACGCATAGAGCACTATCGCCCTTGTGTTGAACGTCAGTATGTTCGTCCACTTCATCAGCGGACGGCTGTTCCTCAAGAACTCATCACGCATCTCAGATGTCACACCCCCGGGCTGGCGACGGAGCCGTCGCAGCAGCCTCTGGAACATCGGTGTCTGCCTTTCCTGGCTTTTCGTATAGCCCACATACAGCGTGAGGAAGAACTTCCACAGCGGATCGTCCTTCCACCCGGTCGCCTGGTTGAGTTCTCGCTGGCTCTCATAGGTGTCGAACTGGTCAAGGGGCTTCCCCGACAGGAAGAACAGATGTATCGTACGGTAATAGTCCGCCAGGTTACACTGACGCGCATGGCATACGAACCCGCTCACTGCCGCTGCCACGAACCCCCACCAACCCCACTGTATGCCTACGAACGGCATGGGCTGGCTGAACAGTCGCATGGACAGGGCGACATAGATGCTGATGAACCACACATCGCCGGCAGCACCGTCAAGGATGCGTCCGAGTCGTGTCTTCTTGCCGGTCATGCGTGCCAGTTGGCCGTCGGCGCTGTCAAGGAAATTGGCAGTCAGCAGCAGCGACACGCCAAGGAGGTTTGACAGCAACCCCGGTGACGAGTCCGCCCTGAGCCAGAAACAGGCTCCGGCAAGCGCGCCAAGCACCATCGAGATCACCGTCACCGTGTTGGGGTGATAACCCAGACGGCAGAACCACTTAGCGAGACAGAACCCCACCTTCCTCGTCAGAACCTTGTCGAGCCACTCTTCCGTGTCATTCGACTTGTATGTCGATTCCACCGTCACACGCTCCTCGCGGTCCTGCACGAGCGAGGCCACCGCGTCGGCTGCTCCGTCAAGGCAAGGACCGAAACTCGGCCAGTCGTTCAGGTCGATGATGCTGACCGTACCATCCTCGCCGATGATGCAGTCACCGCCATAGACCGTAAGGCCGGTAGCGCGTGCGAGGTCGTCGGCCTTACGTCGCAGGTCATCGGCCGCGAACTCATAGTGACTCACCTCGGCGTTTCTTTCCTCCCAGCCGAACTTGGAGAAACCGCCGGCGGAGTAGTCCCACGAGAAGAAGTCCGTGCCACGGACACCATAGAACTTAATCTGGTCACCGACGATATGGTGCGAGAAGAACAGCCGTTCGATTCCCCTCTCGCGGAAATGCGCCACAGCCCGGTCAAGCCCTTGTACGTCCTCCACATAGACCACGTCCTCAGGGCATTGGGAATATCCCTCTGCCTTCTTCACCCACAACGGGAAGTCGGTAGGCTCATCACTTACGAGCACCTCACACCGTTTGGCGGCGCGCGCCACCGACTGAGGCGTGTTCACCACCGGTATGCTCAGCCGCGAGAGGATGTCGAGACTCCGTTTCCTCCGCGCCATAGTCAGCACAGCGGACTTGCCGTGGCAGTCGGCGACCGACAGTTCCTCTTCATGGACCATAGTCACCTCATGTCCCTTTCCACGGAGAAGGGCGGCGACGGAGTCGATGATCGCGGCGTCTTGACCGCGCATGTTAGGCGAGAACTCTGTCGCCCGGTATATGCATAGGATGTTCATAGTCTCAGGAATAATTCCGCCTTCGCGATGTCGTCACGATGGTCCACGTCTATGATTTTCGAGAAGGGATAAGCCCTCACGTCCAGGCCCTCCGACACCAGGGCGCGCTGGAAGTTGCGCATCCTCGACTGTCCGGCGGCGACGCACTTCTCCAGTACCTCCACGCACTTGCCGTCCAGGCAGTAGATGCCGCCCGAGACGTATCGCGTGCCACACGCCTCGTCATGGAAGCCGGTGACTCTCAGTTTCTCATCCACAGCCACGTACAATGGTTTCTCATCGTCAACGTAGTCGGTCACTGCCATCAGGGCATCATGTCCGGTGGCAGCGAACTCACGGACATACCGGCCGAACTCCTCCTCACGGAAGATGGTGTCAACAGTGGTGAGACAGAACCGGTCTGAGCCTATCATGTCCCTCAGCTCATAGAAACTGTGCATGGAACTCGGGGTGGATTTCACCTTGAGCGATATCGGCAGTCCCTCGTCCGCCAGTTTCCTCACATAGTCACTCGTCAGTGAGGTCATGTCGTTCGTTATCACTGCTATATGTCCTGCCCCGTTCCGCATGAATATCCTTATGAGTCGTCCGAGCATCGTCTCGCCGCCAACCTCCACCAACGGCTTGGGCACACCAATGCCCTCGCGGCTCAGTCGTGACCCCTCACCGGCTGCCAGTATCGCATAGTTCATGATTTCCATAGTTTGATAAGCAACAACCCCACCGCAGTCCAGAATATCTCCCTCACCCGGCAGATGATGCTGATGAACACGGCAATCGTCACCGCCTGTGACGATGTCACCAACGTCCCCAGCACCTTCACGCACGACATGGCGAAACCTCCTTCACGTCCGCCCAGTTGCAGCGGCATGAAGAACAGCAGGTTGGCGAACAGCGACGTGAATGCCAGTATCAGGAACGCATAGAGGAAGAGCATCGGTCCGCTGCCTTCAATGCCCACTAACCTGAGCATGAAGAAAATCTCGAACGAGTGGCATATCCTGCCAATGTACTCCAGTGCGAACGAACGGTAGAAATTCCGCTTCTCCTGACTGTGGAGATGGGCTATCTGCATGTCTATCCGCTCCAGTTCCGCCCGGTGTCTCTCTATCTGTTCACTGCCCCACCTTCTCAGTCCGGGCAGACGGACAAGCAGGCGGAAGGTCTTCAGCACCAGACCCGACTTGTAGCCGCGGGTGAACAGGTATATTCCTCCGCAGCAGAACAGAGCCATCAACGGCAGTACTATATATAAGGTGGTGTCGAGAGGTATGAGAGCCAGCGCCAGCACGACGGCGGTAAGCCAGTACCAGAAGTGGGAGAAGATATGAGTCATCGCGAACAGCACCACAGAGGAAGCGGCTCTGTCACGACCGATGTACGGAGCCGCTTCCAGTATCTTGTACGGTTCGCCGCCCATCAGTCCGCAAGGCGTGGCGTAGTTGAGCGCGAAACCGGATATCGTGATCTTGAACAGCCGCGGGAAGGATATGCCACACTCACCGCTGCCACGTATGATGACCCACCAGGTCAGGGTGTTGAGCAGATAGATGACCACCCACATCCCGATGATGGGAAAGAGCCACGCACCCGCATACGTCATTTGCCGCCACATCTCGTCGAAACTCACGTCGAAGGTGAGGACCATGACGACCACGGCGGCCAAGCCGAACAAAAAGAATATGTTGTTCGCCTTATTCCTCATCCAGCCTCAGTTTGTCGCTGTCATCCCGCTTCTCGAAGAACTGCTTCTGCAGCGGACGGCGACAAGCCTCGTCGTAACGGCGGCGGTTGCGGTAGATGTCGATGGCCGCGAATACCGCTTTGCGGAATGAGGTCTCGTCGGCTGTGCCTTTCCCCGCTATGTCGTAACCGGTGCCGTGAGCCGGCGAGGTGCGGACGATAGGCAGCCCGGCTGTGAAGTTCACGCCCTCGCCATTGGCAAGCGACTTGAACGGAGCCAGTCCCTGGTCGTGATACATGGCGAGCACCGCGTCGAAACGGCGGTAGGTCTCCGCACCGAAGAAGCCGTCGGCTGGATAAGGACCCATGCACATGATACCCTTCGAGAAGCATTCGTTGATGGCGGGAACGATGACGTTCTGCTCCTCATCGCCCAAGAGGCCGTTGTCACCGCAGTGTGGGTTCAGCGACAGGACGGCGATGCGAGGCGAGTCGATGCCGAAGTCCCTACGCAGCGACTGGTTGAGGATGGTTATCTTCTCCTCTACGAGTTCCTTGGTGATGGTCTCAGCCAGTTTCGCTATTGGCACATGGGTAGTCACCAACGCCACTCTGAGACGGTCGGTCATCAATATCATCAGAGCCTTGTGCCCTTCGCCGGCCTTCGCCTCAAGGTATTCGGTCTGACCCGGGTACGTGAAGCCTGAGCACTGAATGGTATGTTTGTCGATGGGAGCAGTCACGAGGACGTCATAGTCGCCATGCTCATACTCCAGCATCGCCTTCTCCAGAGCCACGAAAGCGGCCTTCCCGGCATCAGAGGCGGGCTGACCCAAGTCAATCTTCAGCTCCAGCTCACCGAAGCAGTTCACGAGGTTCAGCACCCCGTCGGTCAGTTGCTTGGCTGAGTCCACCACCACGAAATTGGTCTGGTTGTCGATAGCCTTCCTGTGATAGGTCGCCACCCGTGGCGAGCCATACACAGCGGGAGTGCAGAGATTGAGCATCTCCTCGTTCTGGAAAGTCTTGAGTATGACCTCATACCCTACACCGTTGATATCACCTTGTGTGATTCCTACTTTGATTTTTGTCATATTCGTCTGTATTGATGTTGTTATTGCCACCGGCTATACCGGCTTTACCGGCCATACCGGACTTGCCGGACACCCCGGAATTGCCGGACTCCCCGGAATTGCCGGGCTCACTCACGCCCTGGCAATCGCAGCGTGAACAGCGCCGCCTCAAGCCGGCGTATCATGGTTCTCTTCATCTTCGACGGCGCATACACGAACGCCTCCGCCACCACAATCCGTCCGTTGACCGTATCGACCATGGAATGCGCCACGAACGGACCGCCCATGTGGTCGTTGTGCATGTTCCACAGTCCGCGCGCCTCCTGGATGTACTCTCCACGGCTGCTGATGTCCTTCAGCTGTACGAACTCCTTGTTCGTCTGCATCCACTGCCCAGGACGCTCGCCGGGTATGTTGCGCTTCATGAACGTGTCCCTCAGTGCGATATAGGCATGGCGGCTGAACACCTTCTCCGAGACGTACGGATAGCTGTAGATGCAGATGTTCTGTATGGTGGTCAGTCCGTCGTTCGATGCCCAGATGAAGTCCTCGCCCACCTTCAGGCGCAGCAGGTCGGCAGGGATGTGTATCTCGCACCCGAACATCTCCTTGCACTTCTCATAGAACCGCTTGTTGTAGCCGTATTCGAGGTCGGTGGCGTAGCGGTTCATCTCCTCGGCGGTGAAATACTGTATGATCAGACGTCCGCTCGCCTTCACGTATTCGGCCAGTTGGTCGAGGTCTGGTCCCTGGATGGTCATGATCAGCTGAGGGTCGCTGTGCACGTTGCGCTCCACCGTCATGCGCGGTTTCGTGAAGTTCGTGTTCCGCTTCAGGATGATGATGTTCCTGAATAGGTTCGTGATGCGGTTATAGTGGTCGAAATCGACATGGCTCACATGGAAACTCGGTTCTTCCTGCGGAAGCATGGGCACGGGAGTGTCCAGCACCCGCTGTATGGCCCATCCGAGACTGTCGTCCCAGATGTCGTCGTCAGCCACCACCATCATCTCGTACGGGTTTCCGCCCGCCCGCGGTGTGAGCAGCGACCGGCGATGCCTTCTCGAAGCGCCGCCGCCACCGCATGCCGTCGCCACGAGACAGGTGAGCAGGATGATATAGAAAAGTCTTCTCATAGTCGTCTTGATTTAGGTGGGTTCTATAAATTCATTTCTTGCGATTTTGAGGTTTGTTCCGAGTAGGTTGCTGTGCGGAAGGAAGGAATTATGCGGGCATAATGACTGACTGACAAACAGCAAGATGCCGGAACAAAGCCAAAAGCGCTGAAAAGAATTATGTCACACATGTTTGATAAATTTGTATTATTCGGTGAATTTATAGAACCCACCTTTACAGGAGCCGCTGTCTCCACACTGACGTTCGGCAAGCGCCGGCCGTACCGACACGCGCCACGTCACTCGTCGGCCCTCGCTCGCAGCAGTCCGCAAGCAGCCTCGATGTCCTCGCCGCGCGAGGTGCGTATGGTCGTGAACAGCCCCCGCCGGGTGAGATAGTCCCTGAATGCCTCCATGCGCTCGTAAGGTGTGCCCTCCATGTCCACTTCCGGAATCTTGTGGAACGGTATCAGGTTGATACGGCAGTCCAGTCCCTGGAGCAGCCGCACCAGTTCCTTGGCGAACAGTTGCGAGTCGTTGACACCCTTGAACATGATGTACTCGAACGACAGCCGCCGTTGGTGCGAGAAGTCGTACTGGCTCAGCATATCGACGAGTTCCTCTATGTTGTATTGCTTCTCCGCCGGCATGTACTGCAGTCTCTGCTCGTGGATAGGGAAATGGAGGCTCACCGCCAGATGGCATTCGGAGTCCTGGAGGAAACGGCTGAGGTTCTTCCTCAGTCCCACGGTCGAGACGGTTATCCTGCGCGGGCTCCAGCCGTAGCCATACTCCGAGGTCAGAATCTCCAGGGCCTTGCTCACGTTGTCGTAGTTGTCCATCGGCTCGCCCTGTCCCATGAACACGATGTTCGTGAGGTCTCGCTGCGCATCGCCCACGGCGGTGCTCTCCCGCCACTCCACCTGGTTCAGTATGTCGCACGTCGTGAGGTTGCCGTTGAACCCCTGCTTGCCTGTGGCACAGAACATGCAGTTCATCTTGCACCCCACCTGGCTCGACACGCACAGTGTGGCTCGCTCCCGTCCGGGGATATAGACGGTCTCGACGAAATGGCCGTCGAGTGTGCGGAACAGGTACTTGACCGTTCCGTCCTTCGAGGTCCGTTGCTCCGCCGGGTCTGAGCAGCCCAGCGCGAAACGCTCCTTCAGCCGCTCGCGGTTCGCCTTCGAGATATTGGTCATGGCGTCTATGTCGCGGACGTGCTTCTGGTACATCCACTGGGCTATCTGCCTGGCGGTGAACTTCGGCATTCCGAGTTCCAGCACCACCGCCTGCAGTTCGACGAGGGTCTTGCCTAAGAGAGTCTCCATCACCAGGCGAACATAGGGTATTCGTTCATGACCTCATTGACATGAGCGCGCACCTTGGCGATGACCGCCTCGTCCTCAGGCGCGTTGAGCACGGTCTCTATCATTCCGGCTATCTCCACCATGAGTTCCTCCTTCGCGCCACGCGTGGTGATGGCGGGAGTGCCGAGGCGGATGCCTGAGGTCTTGAACGCGCTGCGTGTGTCGAACGGCACCATGTTCTTGTTGGCGGTGATGTCGGCAGCCACGAGTGCGGTCTCTGCCACCTTGCCGGTGAGTTCCGGGTACTTAGGTCTGAGATCGACCAGCATGCTGTGGTTGTCCGTGCCGCCGGAGCAGATATAGAAGCCACGGTCCATCAGTGCTTGCGCGAGGGCAGCGGCGTTCTTCTTCACCTGTATCTGGTAGTCCTTGAACTCCGGTGTGAGCGCCTCGCCGAACGCCACTGCCTTGGCGGCTATGACATGCTCGAGTGGACCGCCCTGCTGACCAGGGAAGACGGCGCTGTTGAGCAGTTGCGACATCATCTTCACCTCGCCCTTCGGGGTTTTCAGTCCCCAAGGGTTCTCGAAGTCCTTGCCGAGGAGTATGATGCCGCCCCGCGGGCCGCGGAGGGTCTTGTGGGTGGTTGACGTGACGATATGCGCGTGTCGCAACGGGTTGTCGAGGAGTCCGGCGGCGATGAGCCCGGCCGGGTGTGCCATGTCGATCATGAGCAGCGCGCCCACCTCGTCGGCTATTGAGCGCATACGGGCATAGTCCCACTCGCGGCTGTAGGCGCTCGCACCGCCGATGATGAGCTTAGGCTTGTGCTCCAGAGCCAGACGCTCCATCTCGTCGTAGTCCACGCGGCAGGTCTCCGGGTTGAGGTTGTAGCCTATGGCGTGGTAGAGGATGCCGCTGCTGTTCACGGCGCTGCCGTGGCTGAGGTGGCCGCCGTGGTCGAGGTTGAGTCCCATGAAGGTGTCGCCCGGCTTCAGCACCGTGCTCAGCACCGCCGCGTTGGCCTGTGCGCCGGAGTGCGGCTGCACGTTGGCGTACTCCGCTCCGAAGAGCTTGCACACGCGCTCGATGGCGAGGCGCTCCACCTCATCGACCACCTGGCATCCGCCGTAGTAGCGTTTGCCCGGGTAGCCTTCCGCATACTTGTTTGTCAGGCACGACCCCATCGCCTGCATCACCTCATCACTTACGAAGTTCTCACTGGCAATCAGTTCTATGCCTTTCCTCTGACGCTGATGTTCCTTCTCAATCAGCGCGAATACTGTGTTGTCACGTTCCATTGTCTGTTTTCTGTATGTTTGTCACTAAAAATCCTTTGCGGTCATTTGGTCCGTGGCTTCAGACACGGCGAGGTCCGCGGCACACCCCGCGTCGCACCGCCGCCGGACAGCCCCACGCTCCTATTTGTCGATACTTATCAGATTGTATTTCCTGCTTCCCAGGCCGATGGTCTCGGCATAGTCAATCGTATGCGTGCCGTGCTTCGACCTGATGCGCCGCACGAGAGGGCCGTTGTCGTTGCCCTCCTCCGGCGTCATGCCGAAGATGATGTCCACGCACGCCTGGTCGAGTGCCACCGGGTCGGTGGAGGCGAGGATGCCGTAGTCCTTGAGCATGACCGGAGCCGGATGGTCCACGCAGTCGCAATCGACCGACATGTTGTTCATCACACTGATGTATATGATGTTCTTGCCGAACACGTCAGCCACCGCCTGTGCCGCCGCGGCCATAGACTCCAGGAAACCGTCCTGATTGCCTGTGTTGCGCCACATCCCGTCCACCGTGGTGCTCTTGCCGGCTGTGTGTATGTTGGCCTTGCCGTTGGCGGAGGCCACGCCGATGCTCTGGTTCTTGATCACGCCCCCGAGGCCGCCCATCGGATGACCCTTGAAGTGGGCGAGGTTGATCATGAAGTCGTAGTTCTTCAGGTGCGACCCCACGATGTCCGACTTTATCCATTTCGTGTCCCTCACGGGGATGGCGTACTCGCCCTCCTCGTCCATGAGGTCAACCACCGCTATCGAGTCGTAGCCGTGCTTGTGGATGACGCGCCTGTGGTCGGCTATGTTGCCGCGCTTGCCGCCATACGCGGTGTTGCACTCCACGATGGTGCCGTTCACCTTACGCACCAGGTCCTTTATCAGCACCGGCGACAGGCTGTTGGGGTTGTTCTCCTCGCCGGTGGAGATTTTCACCGCCACGCGCCCCGTGGCCGGAACGCCGAGCGACTCATAGATTCTCACCAGCGACTCCGGAGTGATTTCCCGGGTCACATATACCGCTGCCTGTCCCCAGGTCTGGAGGCAGCACGCCGCGCAGAGCACGACCAAGACGAATGTCTGTTTCCTCATATCCTGATTAGTCCGAATTAATGTTCCATATTCAGTAGGCGACGACGCTATCCACCACTTCGCCCTCGCTCTCCCAGTCCTCGTTCTCGTCGAGCTCCGGGTCGGTCACGAAAGCAGCGGTGCTGTCCTCGTCCTGCCGCTTCTCAGCCTCCTCCAAGGCGCGTATCTCACGCTCCACCATCTTGTCGATGTAGTCGTCCAGCGGGTCCGCCTCCTGTCTCCTGCCGAAATGCTCCGACACCGACTCGTCGGCGGCATGGGTGGCACTCGTGGCACGGTTCACTGAGTCCTCATAGGCTATCTCCAGGCGGGTCTCCTCAATCTGCCTCTCGCGGGCGAAGTTCTGGTATCGGATATACACGATGAAGCCCAGTTCGGCACCCACCACCAGTATCAGCAAAGTGGCAGTGACCGCTATACGCCTGTTAAGTTTTTTGTTGTCCATAAAGTCTGCTGATATAAATCACCCACAAAGGTACGCAAAAATCCGCTACCATGCAAAAAAAAGTGCGTAGTCGCGCCCCTTCGCGCCCCTACTGTATATCGACGGAGGTCAGCGCGCCCTTCACCGCCTTCCTCAGGAGTTTGCCCACCTTGACCGTAGGCACCTCCGTGAAGGTGACAGGCGGCTCGCCGTCATAGAGCGCCGAATCCAGGTCCTTCATCTCCGCGTCAGGCCTCCAGGCGGCCTTCACACGCTTTATCTGCCTGTGCGGATTGTAGCCCTTCGCCGTCTCGCCCTCCAGCGGCTCACACTCGAACTTGGCATAGAACGTGCCCAGACCCTTGATGCTCACGGTCTGGCCGCTGCGGAGGCAGCGGCGGAGGTAACGGACGAGGAGCACGAGGTCAGCGTTGAGCTGGGCCTCATGATAGGGATTGTCGGCACAGATCCTCCTTATCAGTCCGTCCTTGTCCAGTACTTCGTTACTCTGTGGGGTGGCTATCCATACTTTGCCCTCTTCAGGATGCCCGGGCCTTTTAGGCTTCTGCGATAATGAATAATTCATACGATTGAGTTTGATTGCTGTTGATTGCTTTTCATATTACCAAGTGCAAAGTTACGAAAAACCCACGAGAACTCCAACGATTCCGCATGATTATATCGCACGATTAACAATATTTAGTACGAAACATTACTAATCTTCACCATGCGACATTACTAATCTTCCACAGTGAACATTACTAACCTTCCACCGTGAACATTACTAACCTTCCACCGTGAACATTACTAACCTTTCACAGCAACACACAGCAATCTGACGAGTCGGTGTCGCCGGTCTGCCGACCTCCCCACCCTCCTCACTCGCCCTCCCCACCCTCCTCACTCGCCCTCGCGGCCTATGTGGCGCGTTCCTCCGTCGGCAACCGCCGGCAGCGGACGGCGAACACCTGCGTCATTAGCCGGGGTGACAGGAACGGCACATGCCGACTGCACACAGCAGGGTGCGAACGTGCACGTCATGACCCGAAAACTCAGCCGAATGGGGTGAACTTTCAGCGGCTCCGTGTTATTCCGCCTCATTTTCTTTGCCAACTCCTTGTTTGTATGTATATTTGTCAATTAGAAGTGCTGTCGAGCCGATGTGTCAGGATGAGGAGCGCGATATACTGAGATTTCACATACTTAATAACCAAATCACAACTATGAACAAAACCAAGATTCTAATTCTCACGCTACTGTGCTGCATGTGCGCCAGCGCATGGGGAGAGAGTTCCATCGTCGATGGCGCTGTGTATTCCCTGAAGAACGCTAACACAAGCGGCAACACTTACCGTCTTTTCAACGGCGATGGTAATAACGGTTCCAAGTTCGGGAACTCCTCAAAGAACAACGAGTTCTCATCTTGCAATTTCGTATTCGAGCATGTGGATGGTGAGGCCGAAAACATCTTCCACATCTATTTCATCGAAGGGAAGCAATACGTGCAATACGCTTCGAGCGCCGTGGACGCAGCCATCGCGCTGAGTGAGACAGCCACCTCGAAATGGGCTGTGATTTCAGACGGCGACAAGATTTCCCTCGCCACATACGAGACAAAGGACGCGACGACTGACAGTGAACGCCTCGTCTGGGGATGTGCCGGGGACAACGCGGGAGGTTGGTCCGCAATCAGGAACAACACCGCCGCCTCGTCGAAGTGGATTCCAGTGAAAATCGGTCTGGCGCCATCCGAAGTAACAGGCAAGGAATACATCATCAAAAACACCCATGGCTATCTGCTACTCCATCAGCAAAAATACATCTACCACCACGCATCCGCTCTGTCAGAGTCCTATTGGGTGTTCGAGGACGAAGGCCATGGGTTCGTATCGCTCCATAACACCTCCGACGCAAACCAGGAAAAGATGGGTTACGAGAATGGCGCTCCTAATGGGCAGGACAGAATCAGCACTGATTATCCCAACAAGAACTACCGTGTCATGCTGACCGGCGACGCCAACCTGCCATACGCACTGAGGGTTGACGAGAGACAGAACACAAGCATGTATGTCTGCGAGGTGAGTCCCGGAGCGAAAATCGGCCTGTACAGCAGTCGCACACACGACGCCTCGAAGATGAACTTCATTCTGTCCAGACCTTACACGGACGTGCTGGTATATATCAACAGTGGGCGCGGAAACACATCCTACTTCAGGAACACAGGCAACCACGGCATCCATATCAACGCCAAGGAAGAGGGCAATCCTTATTTCATGTGGTACCTGCTGCCCGACCCTGACGACAACACGAAGGTGAACCTATACAACCTTGCCGACGGCAAGAGGTGGGGATGGACGGCCAAAGGAGGAAGTTCTGGAAGCATAAAGAACACCGACGACTGTCTTGGCTACCAGTTCACACCTGTCAAATCGGGCAATAAAGACTATCCATCCGCCCTCCAGACGGTGGACAACGGCAACTTGTATCTGAGCAACTATGGAGGTACGAGCAATGACATGGGACTCTACAGTGATCTGAACGATGGCGGAACCAGATTCAAGTTCGAGGAAATCACTTCATTATACGACATCTACACCGTGAACTTCAGCGGTCTCACAGGTGACAACCTTGCCAATGCGTACATCACGACAACCGACAAGTCGGTAAACGCGAACGTCCGCATCAAGAACGGCATGAAAACCGCATGGACCCAGACACCAACCAAAGAAGACATCACGCCTGTGTCGGTCGGCGGTTACAAGTATGAGGTGTCAGTCGAAGGCACTGACATCAATGTCAATTACGTAGAGTCCGCAAACACATACTCAGTGGTAGTCACGCCGAGTTGGCTGACCGAAGGCGGTATCCACGTCGGTCAGACGAATATACGCGATGGCGAGAGCTTCGAGTACACAGGCGAAGGTGCTCCTGTCAAAGATACAGACTTCAATGTGAACCCAATCAACGGATATGACTATGGATGTTCCATATCGAACAAAGTCATAACAGTCACTTATACTTTCGCTCCAGCAGGAAATGTGCTGACGTTCTACCACTCAGCACGTGGCAATCAGCGTGCCATCACCGCTGTTGACAACAACGAAAGTCTGGGTGCCAACATAGTCATGGCAGAAGACCTCAGTGATCCGAACGCGGCCGCAGCGAACCAGAAGTGGCTGGTCGAAGAGGCATCAGGGTCAAGATACACACTCCGCGCGTTGTCGAACGGACGCTACATGAACCTGCACAAGGGAGGTGAGCAACTCTGGACCACCACGGTCGATTTAACTGACGATGACGCGACCACCAGTTATGCCTACCTGCTGAATGTGAACAATGACGAGACATACAACATCGCCTATGCCACATCAGGCACAACCGCAGCCCACGAGGCCGCCAATCAACGTCTGGTAGTATGGACCTTAAATGCAGATGCATCCAGATGGAAGATAATAGCACAGCCTAAGGTTGAATACTCCATCTACTCCATCGTGGTGAACTCACCTGAGGGCCAGACAGGCGGTATCACTTGCAAGGCAGGCACGACCCCTGTCGGCAACACCACATTGCGAAACACGGGTGAGGCGTTTTTCTTCACGAGCCCGCTTGACCTGTCCGATGACACGAAACTCAATGCGCACTTCGGTGCCACTGAGATTTTCGGCTACGAGCCGACACTGAGCTACGACAACGAGACCAAGACCATCTCCGTGGCATACACCCTGACGAAGCAGTTGTTCACAATCACGTACAACATCTATTTCAACGGAGAAAAGGTGCTGACCGAGACATTCAACAATGTCGTGGAAGGCTCATCCTATCCTACATGTACCTCACCACTCCCTGACGGCGCAAGCGTGACCTACCCAGAGGGAACGGTCACAAAGACCGAGACGAAAGACCTGACGATGACGTTCAGCAAGTTCGTGATATCCACGACAGAGAACCCTACTTGGTATTACATCAGGATGCGTGACAACCAATACGCATACTACGACGCAAGCAACACGCAGTCACAGCAGACCCCGGCGGCAAGCAGTCTCAGCTACGAGGACAATTTCAGATGGGCGTTCGTAGGCACTCCGTTCGGGTTCAATATCATCAACAAGGCAGCCAAGGACGGTGAGGGCAACTATCTCTACATGTATCACAACACCAGCAGCGATAAGAACAACGTGTTCCAGTCCGAGGGAACCGAGTTCATCTATGTGGAGGCCGCTGCCCAAGAAGGTCGTGACATCTACATC
Organism: Bacteroidaceae bacterium; assembly: GCA_024398405.1. GTDB lineage: Bacteria > Bacteroidota > Bacteroidia > Bacteroidales > Bacteroidaceae > Colivivens. The sequence goes on along the minus strand of JAKSJE010000004.1, from coordinate 34,495 downwards.
AAGATAAACAATGGTGGCACCCACTACATCAACAGAAACGGCGGATTCTACTTCTGGAACAACGGCGGTGCCAAGGGCGAGATTGGCTCCGCGATGGCGTTCGAGCTCTACGACCCGGCTCACGATATCGCCGAACTGCAAGGAAAGACCAAGATCGGCGCCACGTCGGACCCTGATGTCACGGTTATATACCCGGGAGAGTTCAACCACACGCCCGCACAGATAGACGCGGCGATTGACGCAATCGACGCAATCGATGTCAACACAGCGACAACAGACGAGATGGAGACCGCACTCCGCACTTACGGACCCGCACTCCGCAACTACGTATCCGCGACCACGTCGTACGGTGCTCTGGCAACGGTGAACTACACCCTCGCCGCCGAATACGGCACCATCATGCTCCCGAGCAACGTGGCAAAGCCGCAGAACCTGACCATCTACTCATGTGCCGCGACGGACGGAAACGTTCTGACACTGAGCACTGCCCAGAATTTCAAGTCGAACACTCCTTATATCGTCTGTGGCACTACAGGAAGCAAGTACCAGTTCATCGGCTATAACGGAGCCACTGAAGGCATCAAGAAGGCCGGCCTGCTCTATGGCACCTACAGTCCAATCACCGACGTCAACGCCATCGAGGGCAAGAGCGAGGGGCGCGTGTATGTGCTGAAGAGCCAGGGAGGAAAGCTGGGCTTCTACCAACTCGACCCCGCAACCACCTACTCCACGCTCACCATCGGCGCGAACCGCTGCTATCTGACATTGCCGGCAGAGACGAGCGTCAAGGCTCTGTACTTCGACACCGACGAGGTCCCGACCGACATCAGGAGCGCGGTGGACAGCGAGAGCAGCGACTTCCGCACGTTCAACCTCGCAGGCCAGACGGTGGGTGCCGGGTTCAGTGGCATAGTAATCAGGAACGGCAAGAAATATCTTAAGGTGAGTTCTAAAAATTCACCGTTTTAACAAATAAGCATAACAATGGGTTAGAATAAACATTTCGACGCTTTTGTATTCCTTTCGGCAGATTGCTGTCCTGCAGTCAGTCATTATGCTCGCATAATTCCCTCCCTGCGCACAGCAATCCGCTCGAGACGAATCCCAAAATCGTCTGAAACGAATTTATAGAACCCACCTTAACCAATAACGAAAGGAGAACCGGACTATGAGAAAATATATCAAGCCAACGACCATCACAAAGATTATCAACCTCAGCAGCATGATTGCCTTGTCACTCGGCGACGATAAGGCGACCGACGAGGGCGAGGCCCTTGACAAGAGTCGCATGGGCATCTGGGGCAATTCGGAGAACGAGAGCGGCTCGCTCTGGCAATAGCACGCCCGGACCGGATGGCCGGTCTGTTAAAAAGACGCACAAAACGGAGGGCAATCATACACCATGACAAGATTTTCATGCAATTAGCATATTTTGAGTGTGGAGGTGAGTCTTATTTCAAAAAAAAGTCGTACCTTTGCAGTAGAAATCATACTCTAAGCTACTCAAAGTTGACCTTAATGACCTTGTACGCATTGAGGCAGTTCCTGACCCAATCATCAAGGAAACTTCAGAGGATTAAACCGAATAGTCACAGTAAAATATTACGATATGAGTTGCAATAACATAGATTTCGTAACATACTGCATCGGCAACCTCTCACGCCGATTGAATATGAGTGCTGTTGAGGTGTATCGCCGCCTTAAGCAGTCAGGCATACTAAATGAGTATATCGTACCGAGTTACGATGTTCTTCACACCTTTGGCAAGGAGTATCTTATGGAAGACCTCACCGAATATATGAGGGAGAAAGGAGTGTTGGCATAATGAAAGTTTATCACGCATCAACTGTTGTTGTGGAACATCCCGACACCGAGCATAGCCGAGCATTCCTCGATTTCGGACCAGGCTTCTACGTCACCACCTTGCAGGATCAGGCGGTGAAATATGGAGCACGCTTCACTAACCGTGGCAAAGAAGCCTTCCTCAACACCTACGAACTTGCTGATGACCTCAGCAAATGGAAAGTCATTGAATTCAAGCGTTACAATGAAGCATGGCTTGACTTCGTAACAGAATGCCGTCAAGGAAGTGTTGTTGGTGACTATGATGTAGTAATCGGTGGTATTGCCAACGATAAAGTCTTCCGTACCGTTGACCTGTATTTTGCTGGCGACATCTCAAAAGAGGAATGTCTTCGCCGACTTATCTATGAGGAGCCAAACAACCAGATTTGTATCCGCTCACAGCAAGTACTCAATGAATGTCTAACCTTCAAAAGTTCTCAGCACCTATGAATCCTATGCACGATGAAGCCTTCCATGCAATCTTGGAGGCGAAGTATGCTCGTATCATCATTGAGATTAGTGAAATGCACAGCGTGAGTCTCGAAGAAGCCATGGACATTTTCTACAACTCTCCGCTACTTCCTCTTCTCGAAGAAGGCGTTGCCGACCTTCATTGCCGAAGCGACAAGTATCTGGCAGAAGAGATTTGGCGAGAACGAGAAGAATCAAAAAACTAATTCGCAACTTTTCTGAGTTTGACTCATAGCTTGGAAAAAGCGAATATCAAATATCAGCTAATTGGGCATCTTATCAATCCGTATAACGCTACTAACAATAAAATGTTTAGCGGACAGCCGTTGTATTTACTTGATTATAGGGCTTGTGCCTGTCTAATAATAGCCAAAAACAAGGACTAAGAACCGTTTAGCGGACAACAATAGAATTTTTAGAACCCACCCATAATAATACCGACTGCAAATTTAGCAAATAATCAAGGAACAGTTCGAAGAAGTCCGGCTGCTGTGCGACAAAGTCGTCAACCTCAGCAGCATGATTGCCTTGTCACTCGGCGACGATAAGGCGACCGACGAGGGCGAGGCCCTTGACAAGAGTCGCATGGGCATCTGGGGCAATTCGGAGAACGAGAGCGGCTCGCTCTGGCAATAGCACGCCCGGACCGGATGACGTGACCCGGACCAGCCACCTATAGCGGAACGCACTTCCGCCGATAGGTGGCCGGTCTGTTTTTAGTCCGGGAATTTGTGAGAGTGAGGATTTTTGCGTAACTTTGCAGACAGATAATCATGGGGTGCCTTAACTCTCAGGCTGAGAACATACCCATCGACCTGATCCGGATAATGCCGGCGGAGGAATGAATATGGAAAAGAAACCTTTAATTCATTGTATCACCAACTACGTGGCGATGGACTTCACCGCGAACGCCTTGCTTGCCGTGGGCGCCACGCCAATCATGTCCTTCTGCAAGGAGGAGATGGAGGAGATAGTCAGTCAGTGCGATGCGCTGTCAGTGAACATCGGCTGTCTTGACAAGGTCCAGATTGAGTCCATGGAACTTGCCGTGCGCGCCGCCGCGAGTCTGGGGAAGCCGTGGGTGCTGGATCCCGTGGGCTACGGTCTCACCCGTCTGAGGACGGACACCTGCAACCGTCTGATTGAGATGAGTGCCCCTGCCATCATCAGAGGCAACAGCAGGGAACTGGGAGACAAGAATGCCTGCCGCAGACTGGCAAGGAAGACGGGAAGCGTGGTGGTTATGTCGGGCGAACGCGACTTCATCACCGACAGCACACATGAGATTGAGGTCGGTGGTGGTGACGTGAAGCAGGCACTCGTCACGGGGATGGGATGCACCTGTTCGGCCGTGTGCGCGGCGCTGCTCGCCATGTGCGGCGACCCCCTCACCGCCGCCCGGGCGACGATGCGGCTTTTCGCCTTCGCCGGAGAGAAGGCAGCGGAGGATTGCAAAGGACTGGGTGAGTACAAGACGAGATTCATGGATATACTGTATGAGAAGAGCAGAACTGGGTCTTTATTTGGTGACTGACAGCGGTGTGACCAGTGGCAGGGACCTTGTCGCGATGGTGGAGAAGGCCGTCAGTGGCGGTGTCACGATGGTGCAGGTCAGGGAGAAGCACAGCGAGACCGGTGACTTCGTGGACCTGGCAATGAAAATGAAGGAGGTACTCGCGCCCTACCATGTGCCGCTTATCATCAATGACAGAATCGACGTGGCGTTGGCTGTCGATGCCGACGGCGTCCACATAGGACAAAAGGACATGCCGTATGCCCTTGCCAGGCAAATCCTGGGACCGGGGAAAATCATAGGACTGTCCATCGAGACCCTTGACGAGCTTGAGGTAGCCAATGACCAGGACGTGGACTACGTGGCCGCGTCGCCGGTATTCGCCACCCCGACGAAGACAGACACCGCCCGGCCGTGGGGACTCGACGGGCTGAGGGAGTTCTGCCTCAGGTCGGCGCATCCGGTGGTGGCAATCGGCGGCATGAACGAGAGCACGGTGACCGAGGTCATGGAAGCCGGCGCCGACGGAGTGGCAGTGGTGTCGGCAATCCTCGCCGCGGATGACCCACAAGCAGCAGCCCGGAACATCAGCAGGCTCCTGCAAGCAAGCATGGGGAATCATCAACGACAGAACAACCGACGATAACGTCACACATGACGAACCCATGGCACTCACGCAGATAGTAAGGTGGAAAAAGACACACACAGACGTTAGTGACAAGGACGAGATATGGAAAATGACAAGAAGACCTACCCACGAGTGCTGACGATAGCCGGGAGCGACTCGGGCGGCGGTGCAGGCATACAGGCGGACATCAAGGCGATATCGGCTACCGGCAGCTATGCCGCAAGCGCGATCACAGCCATCACCGTACAAAACACGACGGGCGTGAAAGAAGTGCTGCCACTGCCTCCGAAGGTGGTCTCAGAGCAGATTGAGTACGTAATCAAGGACATCGGCGTAGATGCGATAAAGATAGGGATGCTTCACTCAGTCCAAGTCATCGAGTCCATCAGGAACTCACTGGACAGGTGCGAACTGCCCCTCGCGCCGAGGAACAACATAGTGATAGACCCTGTCATGATCTCGACATCGGGGCATAGGCTGATAGAGCAGGACGCTATAGAGGCACTGGTGACGGCACTGATTCCGTCGGCACGTATCATCACACCCAACATCCCGGAGGCGGAGACGCTGTCAGGGCTCAGAATCCAGACGCACAAGGACATGATGGTGGTGGGGAAACACCTCGCAAGGAAGTTGCGGGTCTCGGTACTGATGAAGGCCGGGCACTCGACCGGAAAGATGGTCAACGACATACTGTTCAACGCGGAGGAGGACGACATAGTGCAACTCATCTCGAAGAGGACCGACACCGTGAACACTCACGGCACCGGCTGCACGCTCTCCTCCGCCTTGGCCTCATACCTCGCTCAGGGGCTCTCGCTCACGGAGGCGACCAGAGCAGCGAAGGCTTACATAACGAAGGCGATTGAGTCGGGGGCGCAATACCGCATAGGTCACGGTCACGGACCGGTGAACCACTTCTGGCGCTTCAACCAACGGAACAAGGGATAGACGGTCTTATGACGTCACGAGGCCAGGATGCCAGTGAGTCAGGAAGCCCGGACGGCGGTCAAGCAGCGCGGACGATGTGGAAAGAAACGAGACGGGTTCCGTGACGCCGGCAACCGACGACACGGAACCCACAAAAAAAAGACTTCCACGAAGGAAGTCTTCCGTTGTTTCTAAGCCTCAGCCTCCACTGGTGTGATGGAAACGTAAGAGCGGTCTTTCCTACCCTTACGGAAAGTGACAAATCCATCAACGAGAGCGAAGAGAGTGTCGTCCTTGCCGATACCGACATTCTTGCCCGGGTTGTGAACCGTACCACGCTGACGAACGAGAATGTTACCAGCCTTGGCAAACTGACCACCAAATAACTTAACACCGAGTCGCTTGCTGTGTGACTCGCGGCCGTTCTTGGAACTACCTACACCTTTTTTATGTGCCATGTCTCAATTAGTTTTTAAATGGTTAAACTTAAGCGACAACACTCTTGATTGCCAATTCCGTGAACTGCTGACGATGACCGCGCAGTTTCTTGTATCCTTTACGACGACGCTTGTGGAACACGAGCACCTTGTCGCCCTTCACGAGCGGAGTGAGCACTTCGCAAACCACCTTTGCGCCCTCGACTGCAGGAGTACCGACTGTGACAGCACCATCCTTGTCAACTAATAAAACTTTCTCGAACTCAACTGTCTGCTGAGCTTCAGCGTCCTTGATGTGATGCACGAAGAGACGTTTGCCTTCCTCTGCCTTGAACTGCTGACCGTTAATTTCTACGATTACGTACATTAATTTGTTATTAAACGGGTTTGGACCGCAGGGCGAAGGGGCTGACGAAATGGGCAGCGCACCTTGCTTATCGAGCCACAACGGCATAATCGGGCGCAAAGTTAGTAATTTTTTTCGTTATGAACAAAAAATATATTACCTTTGCGCTCAAAATCAGTTGCGTAAAATGGTTCACACGAGTTTTTGGCAGAGTATCGCAGGGATTCAGCGCATGTTTTGCGTCATAAGCGTCATAGGTGTCATGTGTATGTCTGGGCCTTCAAGGATGTATGGCCAGAGGCAACGACCGAAAGTCGCCGTGGTGCTGAGCGGTGGTGGAGCCAAGGGTGCGGCCCATGTAGGTGCGCTGAAAGTCATCGAGCAGGCAGGCATCAAGCCCGACATGATAGTAGGCACGTCGATGGGAGCCCTGATTGGTGGGCTATACGCGGTGGGCTACACACCGGAGCAGATGGACAGCATACTGAGGAGCCAAGACTGGAAGGTGCTGCTGAGTGACTCGGAAGACCCCAAGAACAACACGCTGACCGAGAACATCGAGAACAAGAGCTATGCCCTGAGCATGCCGTTCTCGTCGAAGTCGGTGAGCGTGAACGAAGGCGGACTCATCAAGGGCGTGAACTTAGGCCACACCTTCCACCAGCTAATCTATCCCTACACATACAATCTGAAGTCGTTCAACACGCTGCCGGTGCCGTTCTCGTGCGTAGCGGTTGACCTGGTCACGGCCCAGCCATACGAATTCCACAGCGGCAGCCTGCAGGACGCTATGAGAGCGAGCATGAGTATTCCGGGAGTCTTCACTCCGGTGAGGATGGATGGTATGGTTCTCGTGGACGGCGGCCTGAGAGACAACTACCCTACCGACGTCGCCTTGCGCATGGGCGCGGATATTATAATAGGTGTAACGGTGAGCAAAGGGCTGAAGAAATACGACGAGATAAACAAGCTGACAGATGTTCTCGGTCAGGTGATGGACGTGGCCATGGTCAACAACGAGCAGGGAGGAGCCGACCAGACGGACGTGAACATACAGGTGAACGTGGATGGGTACAGTCCGGCGAGTTTCTCGCCGGAGGCCATCGACACCCTGCTGAGAAGGGGCGAGGAGGCGGCACTGGAACAGAAGGCGGCACTCGACTCATTGGCAGACAGGCTGGCGGAACTCGGGAGGAAGCCGTTCGAAGGGAGAGAGAAGAAAGGTATCATCCCCATGGAGGTGAGCCGTGAACTGGAGTCCGCATCCGATTTCATCCCGGCATCGCTGTACGGTGGCTATTCCGACAATGAGGCGAGACTGTCGGTGCATTACGACAACCTCACCAACGTCTCGACCCTTATCGGAGTGAACTACAGGCTTCCGTTGGCACACATCCCCACTTACGTCACCGCGACGGTGAAGCTGGGCGACCACAACTACTTCAAGCCGTCGTTGATCATGAGACTCACAAGGAGACTGAGCGTGAAGGCCTGCTACGAGTATCACCGGATGAAGATGGACCTGTTCGACGGCAACAACGTACACGCCAGTCTGAGAGGATGCGACTGGCACAAAGCCGGCGGAGGGGTGAGCATGAACTGGAAGAAGAGTTACCTGAGGTTAGACCTTAACTACAACTACCTCAACGGCGAGCTGCTTATCTCGGAACAAGCCCAGCGTTCGATGAACGACCACTACATCACATACGGAGCCGAATACTGCTTCAACACCTTCAACGACCAGAAGTTCCCGACAAGCGGATGGGAAGTGAGGAGTGGGTTCCAGACCGCGACCACAGGTCTCTTCTCGAACCACGGCCGCAAGCCGACGCACATCTTCAGCGCCAACGGGTCGATGGTGGCTCTGTCAAAACACAGGTTCACCATCATGCCAAGAGCCAGTTTCCGTATGCTCATGAACACGGGGAACGACTTCCTGCCGCTTGAGAACTACATCGGAGGCCTATGCGACGGGAACACATTCGAAGGGCAAAGGTCATTCGCCGGTATCGCACACCTACAGGTGGGCTATGATGACAAGTTGCTGATCGGTGCGACTGACTTCAGTTATAACATAGCGAAGAAGCATTTCGCCGTCTGCACCGCGAACGTGGGATGGAACAGTGGCCAAGGCGACCCGCTCTTCGGCACTAAGATGCTCTGGGGTGCGAAGATAGGCTATATGTACAGGTCAGTCATCGGGCCGCTTTCGTTTGAGCTGCACTACTCAAACGTAGAGGAGTTCGTCCAGCCGTTCTTCAACATCGGTTTCCTTTTCTGACGGAAACCAGACAAGAGACGCATGCGAGACGGCTACGGCAGCCGATGTCACTGCTGCCGAGGAGTGATGACGGAGTCAGACTGTGTGGTAGGCATCGGCACTTCGCGCTCCGTCTCCGTCATAGGGAAAGCCCCCTTGGATTTGTGGATGATGTATTCGGTCATGCTTTCGTTGGACGAGAAGTCATAGCCTGAGAGGTCTTGCTCAAGTCCGTCAATCTCCATGTATCTGGTGGAGTGGAACCGACGCTCACGCTGGTTCCAGTAGAGCAGCGAGGTCTTGAAGGTCTCGCCCTTGACGTTCTTGGCAACCACGCGCCCACGTAGCTCCCAGATCTGGTTGACATCGTAGTAATAGGCAGTGTCGCAACTGATGAACGCCTCGACATGGAAAGAACGGTCGAACTTCTCAAGAAAGAGTCCTTTCTCGAAAGACCAGTAAGTCGGAGACGTCTGGTCATAGATGAACCAGTCTTCGGCGATTATCTTGTAGCTTATGATTCCGGAATCGGAAATGAGTGTGGACACAGCCTTCGACTTGAGTACCGGGAGCTGCTGGCGGTTGTATATGGCAGGAACGTCGCCAGTGTCCTTGCTCTCGCATGACTGAAAGACAAGCATAACAGCAATCACTGAGATGACTGCTGTTATGCTGAAGAGATGTGTTGTCCTGCGGAGCATCAATGGAGTTTGAGAGTAGTCGTCTCACCAAGTATCGTACACTTCATACCCTCCTTCTTTCCCATCATGAATGCCTCTGACCTTGGGAAGAGGTTGCTTCTGTAGGATGCGATCTGCCTGTTTGCCTGTGAAGCACATGCGGGGTCAACGGCCTTCGCGCGGTTGCACTTGTCGATTGCAAGGCAGAAGTAAAGGCTTCGGTTGAACATGTGATCCACGTTCTGGTTGGCTCCAGGAGCCTTGCGTACGATGCAGTTGGCTATCATCAGGTAGGCATTGCCGTAAGACGGTACGTGAGAGAGCGCAGTACGGCACCATTTCTCGCAGTCGCCGAGACGGCCCTGCTTGTAGTACATCTGTGCTATGCTGACTGCCAGTTTGGCCTTGCGTGAGGCGCCGGTCTCCTCCGCGTACTCCTCGAGGTAGAAATCCAGCGAGCCGCCGGAGACCTTCTTCTCCTTCTTTGGATAGAGAACGTCAAATATCTTGGTGTAGAGCGCGCTGCTGTCGCATTCGAAGTTGGAAAGGACATTGAGTACCTGCTTGAGGTATGTGCGGTCTTCCTTGTTCGCCTCGACTTTCGCCGCATAAATCTTGTCAAGGTCAGAGCAGTTCGCCGCATCGGAAGCATAGAAAAGCTCCTCGCACTTGAGGAATGTAGGCTGGTACTGTTCGACAATCTTCGCAGCCTTGGCCTCGAGCTCAGCAGCCTGGATGCTATCCTCCTGGGTCGCTATACTGTCAGTGAAAGCATATTCCTTTGCTTGTTCGAGTAGGTTCTCGCAGACCTCCTTCACGGTGAGGTAGTCGTTGATGAAGTCCTCACGCGCCTCAGTCGGGTTGGACTTGTAGCGAGCATCGGAACAAACGATGAAGTTATACAGCACATAACTCTGGACCTCGTTCACACCCATGTCGTTGATGCCCTCACGGAACATCTTGTAAGCAGTCTCTAACTTGTCCGCAGTGTTAGGGGCATAGGAGAAATAGTCGCTTGCCTTACGGGTGAGGATGTTACCGCGAGTGGTCTGTGACTTCGCCGTAGCGAATGAATTGAGGTCGTCGAGATTGGCAAGACGCTGGTCATAGACTTTCATCAGCATATCGAAGTATTCCTTCTTCTTGGCTTCGTCCTGAGTTGAGTACAGAAGTTGCTGAAGTATGATGGCGCCGTCTGTATAGGTACGTCCCTGAGCGAGAGGAGCCTTGTTGAACACTGTCAGCCACTGACTATAGGCTTCCGCATAGTTCTTCGCCTTGAGTTCCTCACGATAGAGGGTGATAGCACTGAGGACGGCGATGCTGTCCTCACCCGAACCGACACGGTCATAGATTGTAGTACCCGCATATTTTCCCTGAGCGCTGACGGTCAGCGAAACACATGCCAAAACACATAAAACTAAATACTTTCTCATCTTGGTGGTATTTTATTTATTAGGTTTGCTCTTGTTTACTCCGACTGACGGGCATCACTGTACCAGCCACTTCTGGAACCAGATCTCACTGAACGTAAGACCGATGCAGAGTTTCAGATAGTTCTCCTGAAGGGTCTGCTTGGATATGTTCCCCGTCTGCTTGTATGCGGCGGAATCGACATACGGTATGTCTGTATGAATCCACTGTGCGGTGATGTTGATTCTGGAACGAATACGCCATGCGTTCTTGTTGTCGATGGGAAGACTGACACCGGCAGAGATGCCGAACTCGTATGGTTTATCGGAGAGAAGCCCGGTCAGGTCGGCATTAGCATACGATTTTGAGTAGTATGCTCCAGCCTTGTACTGTATGCGCTTGAAGTAGTTCCGGTCGAACTCATCAGGCACATACACGCCGCCGAGGGTTATCTTCATCCTGTCATTGAGCAGTCCCTTCCTTGACACGAACACATCCGCCCCATCTTCATCAAAACTTGTGGGGAAACGACAGTCTGCCCATTTCTGAAGTTCAAAGTCCGCACCCACCTGCCACTTGTTGGAACGGCTGAAGGCGACACCTCCGGCAAAAGACACCGGAAACTGGAAGGCACTGACGAGGGTTGTAGTGTCGGAAGATGTTGACTGCAATGAGGAATTGACCTTTCTCGTAAAACGTCGCGCTCGGTTGTCTATGTCATGTCCCAAGCCATAGGTAAAGCCGAACGTGATATTGTCTTTCTTGTTAATCCTGTATCTGTACTGGAGACCGAAGTCCAGAGTGTAGGTAGATAACGATGCTGAATAGCCACGGATGTTGGAGTAAACGTTCTCGTCGCTGAATGAGGCCGTGGTCAGGTGGGAATAGTCTCCATAGAGATAACCGACATTGGCGCCGATGGAGAGCGTCTTAAGCGGCTGCCATCCGATGCCGAGGAAAGCCTGGTGCAATCCGCCGTCACCATCGTAGGTGGTGGATGTGGTGGTGCCGTCGCTCCCTTCGACCTTCGTACTCGAGGAGCTGAAGGAATAACGGATATTGGAATAAGGAAGAATGCCTACGGCCACTCCGAGATGACGTGCCGCGCGGAAATGGAAAGCGAGGTAGTCGAAGCTTGAGTTCTTGGCGTTTTGCTGGAGCTCGCCCATCTTGTAGTTCCCATTATACAGAGAGAGACCGAAGTCGAACAATGCAGTAATGGAATCAACCGCTGAGAAGGACGCCGGATTAGACACATTGACAATCTGTCCGTCCCGGAATCCCTGAGCAACGCCAGCCATGCCTTTGTTGAAGCCCATGGAACGGTCAGCCAGAATGCCGAAGCCATACCTCGAGTATGGTGAATTGATTCCGTTCTGAGCCACTAAAGCGGATGGCATGACAGTCAGTCCTAAGACCAGCAATATGAGATATATCTTTTTCATCTTCGACCTTTCAAATAGTCCAGCACGATGTTGAGACCTTCCAACACTATGTACTTGTCCGCAAAAATACGTTTTTTTATGGATTTATCAAAATTTATGTGAGTGCCGCCGGTATAAAACACTGAAAGATTAGGATATTTTAATATCCTGTTTAGAATATTTTGCTCAATTTCGTATTTTATGCCAGTGATTACGCCGCTGCGGATTGCCGTTTCCGTGTCATACCCGCACTCGGGAACCAGACCATCCTCATCTATCAGCGGCAGTTTTGCCGTGAACTCGTGCAAGGCCCTGAAGCGCATCTCAACACCTGGTGAGATATTTCCGCCAAGGTACTCACCGGCGGCTGAGACGAGATCGTAGGTGATAGCAGTGCCTGAGTCGATGACAAGTGTATCATTCTTTGTCTTATAGTAAGCCCCCACTGCAGCAGCCAGCCGATCAGGTCCGAGCGTTGCCGGTGTGTGGTAGAGGTTCCTCAATGGCATCGGTGAATCGCCCCGGAAATAAAAGACTCCCGGGAAGAACCGTCCGACGAGGTTCTTGAGCTCATCGGGATAGCCTACAGTGGAACTGACAATGCATTCATCCACGGAGCAGCCGCCAGCCACCTCCCCAAGCAAGTCTGCGTCAAGGCTTTCCCGACGGATGAACGAGAGCTGTTCCTGACCGTCGAAAAGGCCCAGTTTGACAGATGAATTGCCGATATCAATGCAGAGGTTCATTATTTCGGTGCGAATCTAAGACAATACCATGCGATGAAGAAGAACACGATATTCGGTATCCATGCCGACAACGCCGCGTCCATATTGGCCTTATAAGCGAAAGTGGACGAGATTCTCTGGAATACGATATACAGACAACTCAGCGCAAGACCGACGCCAAGCGAAATACCCATGCCGTTCTTACGTTTCTTGGCAGAGAGCGAGAATCCTATGACTGTAAGTATGATAGCGGCGAAGGATGCGGAATAGCGCTGGTGGTATTCGACCTCAAAACTCTGGATATTCGCAAAGCCACGTTCCCTCTGGCGGTCTATGTACTCTTTCAGTTCGGGCGTAGTGAGCGTGGTCTGCTGATCCCTCGTGATGAGGAAGTCCTCAGGCTGCATGTTGAGCAAGGTATCGAGCCGCCCCCCGCTCCTGACGACCTCCTTCATACCCTTGAGGTTACGTTCCTGCCAGTTCTTGACTATCCAGTGTCCCGGTTCCTCGGAAAGGGAATCGTATTCAGCCATTGTCGCCTGGAGGTGGCTTATGAGTTTCTTGTTCTCAAACTTGTCAAGTGTGAAGTCATACCCCGTCTTGTTGTAGTTCTCGTATCGTCCGATATAGGCGACGACCCCGTCGGCGACCTGTAGTTGGACATTGGTGGCTGATGTGACCCTCTCACGACCTCGGTAGGTATTCTCGAACCGTACTCGTTTGACATTGCCAATCGGGATGACGTATGCGCCCAAGTACAAAGTGAGCAATGAAATCACGCAAGCTGAGACAAGATAAGGCCGTAGCAGTCGCATGGTGGTGACTCCAGACGACATCATGGCAACGATTTCCGTATTGTCGGCCAGTTTCACAGTGAACAGAATCACTGAGACAAAGACGAACAACTGACTGAAGAGGTTGGAATAATATGGCACGAAATTGAGATAGTAATCGAATATTATCTCATTGGCCGGAGCATTGTACTCCACGAATTGGTCAACGTGCTCGTTGAAATCGAAGACCACAGCAATGGATATCAGCAAGGTTATCGTAAAGAAGTAAGTTCCGAGGTACTTCTTGATGATATACATGTCAAGCCGTGTGAGCAGTCGTGGAAATCTTATTCTTCTCATTGTCGTAATTATATTCTCTTACCAAGTTCCTGACACATACAGTTCTTCCAATGGGTGAAGTCATCTGCCATGATATGTCTCCTGGCCTCTCCAACCAACCAAAGATAAAAGGCGAGGTTATGGATTGACGCAATCTGCATGGCAAGGAACTCCTGCGCCTTGAACAGGTGATGCAGGTAAGCCTTGGAATACAGTGTATCAACAAAAGCATCGCTCTCGGGATCTATCGGTGTGAAATCGTTCTCCCACTTCTTGTTACGCATGTTCATGGTACCATGACGCGTGAAGAGAAGAGCGTTACGGCCATTTCTGGTCGGCATCACACAGTCGAACATATCAACACCCCGTTCTATGCCATTGAGGATGTTCTCTGGCGTGCCCACTCCCATCAGGTATCGTGGCTTGTCCTTTGGAAGGATGTCGTTGACCACTTCAATCATCTCATACATTACTTCCGTCGGCTCACCAACCGCCAGACCACCGATGGCATTGCCCTCAGCCTCCTTGCTGGCCACATTCTCTGCCGCTCGACGGCGAAGGTCAGGGAACGTGCAACCCTGGACGATCGGGAAAAGCGTCTGAGTATATCCATACCGTGGTTCGGTTTCATCGAACCTCTTGATACATCGGTCAAGCCAGCGTTCGGTCAGGTCGAGGGACTTCTTCGCATACTGATAATCAGCATCGCCGGGAGTACACTCGTCAAGTGCCATGATGATGTCCGCTCCGATGCTACGTTCGATGTCCATAACCCCTTCCGGGGTAAAGAAGTGCCGGCTTCCGTCGATATGACTGCGGAACTCGACACCCTCCTCTCTGAGTTTTCTGATTCCGGAAAGAGAGAATACCTGGAAGCCGCCGCTGTCAGTCAGCATCGGGCGATCAAAACCACAGAACTTGTGAAGGCCACCTGCCTGTTCCAGTATCTGCGTACCAGGACGCAGATAGAGATGATATGTGTTCCCAAGAATTATCTGTGCGTTGACAACCTCCTTCAGTTCGGGAAGATGCACACATTTCACACTTGCCTGAGTACCCACAGGCATGAATATCGGTGTCTGTATCCGGCCGTGGTCTGTCGTGATAAGCCCTGAACGGGCGTTACTGGATACGTCTGTATGTTCTACTGAAAATCTCACTGTTCCGCTTCGCTTATCTCAAGGACGATAGGATTGGCTACTTTCTCATCGAGAAGAGCAAAACCAAGTACTTCACCGAAGTTCTCCACATAGTGGAATGTCAGACCATCGATATACTTGCCAGGAATCTGTCTGATATCTTTTTCGTTTTCGTGGCAGATGACGATATCCGTAATGCCCGCACGTTTGGCTGCCAGTATCTTCTCCTTGATGCCCCCCACCGGCAGGACTTTTCCACGAAGGGTCATCTCGCCGGTCATTGCGATATGGGTGCGAACCTTTCTCTGGGTAAGTGCAGACGCGATGGCGGTGGTCATGGTGATTCCGGCTGATGGTCCGTCTTTCGGTACGGCGCCCTCTGGTACGTGAACATGAATATTCCAGTTGTCAAAAACCCGATAGTCAATGCCAAGCATATCGTAATGGGCTTTGAGATACTCTAGTGCGATAGTAGCCGATTCCTTCATGACATCGCCCAGATTGCCTGTAAGAGTCAGTTTGCCGCCTTTCCCCCTGCTAAGGCTAGTCTCAATGAACAGGATCTCACCACCTACAGCAGTCCATGCAAGACCTGTGACGACTCCCGCATATTCATTGCCCTGATACTTGTCACGGGAGTATCTCTCCGGTCCGAGGATGGAGACCACATCGTCTGGCTTCAGCAAAGACTTACTGAGACGGCCGGACTTAGCGAAATCAAACGTCACCTTACGCAGCAGTTTGTTGATGACCTTATCCAGTTCCCTGACACCCGACTCACGGGTATAGCCTTCGATTACTTTCTCAATGGCGTCGGACGTAAGCCTGATCTTTTGGTCCTTCATTCCCAGTTTGTCAAGTTCCTGAGGGACAAGATGCCGTTTGGCTATTTCAATCTTCTCTTCAGTGAGATAGCCACTGACCTCTATCAGTTCCATCCTGTCAAGCAGTGGCGCCGGGATGGATGAGATATTGTTTGCCGTGGCGATGAACATCACATTGCTGAGATCATAGTCGCAATCAAGATAGTTATCATGGAACGCGACGTTCTGTTCAGGATCCAGCACTTCGAGCAAAGCCGAAGCAGGATCGCCGTGGACTCCGTCAGTACCCACCTTGTCGATTTCGTCGAGAATAAAGACGGGATTAGAGCTTTCGGCTTTCTGGATGCTCTTGATTATGCGACCGGGCATGGCGCCGATGTATGTCTTCCGATGACCACGAATCTCCGCCTCATCATGGACTCCGCCGAGAGACACACGCACGTATTTGCGCCGCATCGCCTTGGCGATACTCTTGCCAAGACTTGTCTTTCCCACGCCCGGAGGACCATAAAGACAGATTATCGGACTCTTGAAGTCTCCTCTTGTCTTTAAGACAGCGAGGTGTTCGAGTATCCTCTCCTTGACCTTCTCCATGCCGTAATGGTCTTTATCCAGGACCTTTTCCGCATTCTGAAGATTCAGATTGTCTTTCGTCATGAAATTCCATGGCAGTGACAACAGAGTCTCTAAATAAGTGAACTGCAACTGGTAGTCGGGGCTATTGGAAGACATGTGCTTCATCTTAGCCAGTTCTTTACCGAAAAGCTCACGGACATCATCATTCCATTTCTTTTTCTTTGACTCTGCCAGAAACCTGTCAATATCACTCAACTGGCCATCACCAAGTTCTTGCTGAATGTTTTTCAGCTCTTGCTGCAGGAAGTAGTCGCGTTGTTGTTTCGTCAGTTCTTCATGCGTCTTATTCTGAATGCTCGCCTTGAGGGAAGCGAACTGGAACTCACGGTTAAGCAGTTCCAACAAGGAATAAGCCCGAATGCGGATGTTGTCAATCTCCAACAGCGACTGTCTCTCCCTATTGCTTATCATCAGGTTGGAGCATAGGAAATTGACCAAAGAAAGCCTCTTTGTCAATGAGTTGACTTTCGGTTCCGACTGCAAAGGCACATCCCCAAGGCGAAGGAACTTGGTTGCCATATCCTTGCATGCCTCTGCCACTGCGGAGAATTCCTTGTCCTTAGACGATGGTATGTCTTCCGGATGGGAAGCCACTCTTCCCACAAGATACTCACCATTGCTTGAGGCCTCTAAAAGTCTGATTCGGAGGTGAGCATGGAGCAATGCGGTTCGGCTTCCGTCAGGCAACTCGAAAATCTTGACGACCTTCGCGAGCACACCGACATCATACAGATGCTCGAAATCGGGATCTTCGACACTCTCGTCCTTCTGGCAGAAAAGGCCCACGGGACGATTCTGGCGATTGGCATCGGTAAGCAGTTTCAATGACGACTTCCTTGATATATTCACAGGCAGGAGAATGCCCGGGAATATCATCATATTCCTGAGCGGGAGCACTGATATGACCTCCTCATCGATATTGATATCCTGTAGGTTTGCCTTCAATGGGTCAATATCGGTAATAACGGATATCTGCTGAGAGCCTCCCATTAATTCACCAAATACGTCTTCTAATAAATTCATATCATTTCTGGTATGAGCGACATGGCAATCCGTCAATCCTCTGTCTTCTCTTCTTCGGAATCAACAAACTGCTTGAAATCATTCTGAACAAGGATATTATACCACTGAAGCATCTTCTTCATGTCTCCGACTCTCACGCGGTCGGTGTCATAGTCAGGAAGCACGTTATACATCCAGTCCTTCATTTCATCAGACGACGCCTTCTTGAAGTCAAGGTCAACGACCTTACCTTCATATTTGTCACTGATGTTCTGAAACACCTGACTAAGAGGTATGTCAGTTCCATCATTTACATAGACCGATATGTCTCCAAGTCCGACAACCTGATTAGTAATGTAAGCAGGCATGCGCTTCTTTGCTTCATCAAGACTTTCCACTATGAGCATTCTGTTTCCCCTTGAAACAAGACGATAAAGTCCCGGTTTCCCTGTAATTGCCAAAATTTCTTTTAATTTCATCTTATTATTCTACTGATATTTGTTAAGGTGGGTTCTATAAATTCATTTCTTGCGATTTTGAGGTTTGCTCCTGAGAGATTGCTGTGCGGAAGGAAAGCCTCCAGCCCTACACAAGGACATGCACTCACGCAGGAGACTTCAGCCCGATGCAGCCTGAAAGGCTAATCTACACCTATACCAGGGCAAGCGGAGCGACACCCTGGATGCCGGAACAAAGCCAAAAGCGCTGAAAAGAACCATATCACCCATAGTTGTGTATTTGCTATTTATTCGGTGAATTTTCAGAACCCATCTCTATGGATTCTCTATTACGAAGTCTGACAACTTGCGTTTCTCCTCATCTGGCATCTGGCGTGATATCCATTGGATGGCATGTTCTCGCGTTGTATGGTCTCGTTTCATAATGCGTTGTATTCTGGTTTCCATCGGAGCGCTCACGAAGCCGACGAGGTCAACGGAGTCTCTGAAACCCGCCTCAAACAGTATCGCACTTTCGATGAACACCTTGTCTGTGGTCTGCCGTTCTGCCCAACGAAGGAAGTCTGCCTTGACAGCCGGATGGACTATCATATTCAGACGCAACTGATTTTCTGATGACATGAACAAGAACTGGGCAAGAAGCTGAACATTAAGCTTGCCATCTGGAAGATACACGTCATGCCCAACGACTTTCTTCAATTGGGCAATTATCTCCTTGTCCTCAACCATCAGCCGTTTAGCCTCTTTATCACAGTCATATACCGGTAAGCCTTGCTGACGGAACTTGTCACAGACGTATGACTTACCTGAACCGATGCCTCCAGTTATTCCGATTTTTTGCATTTCTCTATTACGTATTCAACATGTGATGGTCTTATAGTCAGTGCTGACACAAAATCCGGCCGTGAACGAACAAACACCTTACATTTCCGCACATCTGAACTCATTGATTTGTAATCCACTACCAGAGAGAAGTCCTCAGCGTTAGCCATGCTGTACATGGACGAGCTGACTCTGAATGACACGTCCAGCATATGGGGAAACGTCCTGACAAGACAGTCTTCAGGCTGATTCTCGACTAAGACCGGCACCTTCACCACCTTGGAGGTCAGCAAATCAACACACATGGACACCCTGACTGAGTCAGGCACCACTTTCACACCTTTTATCGGTTCGATTGCCACCATCGCCTCAGTCGTATCACTTAATGACGGAAAAGAACGCGATGCTGTATAGACTGCCGAAATCGTGTCATATATTGATTCGGGTGCATACACATTGACATATTGCGGCGACACTTCCGATGAAAGCAGAACGTAGTCATGAGCCGTCGATACCATGACCTTTGATATGACCGGAACCTGTTTGTACTGACCGACAGACGTATATATCTCAAGCGGGGACACGCTGACTGAACTGACAGTCACACCTTCATCAAGAACCTTCGAGAATATCTTCTTCCAGGTATTGAAGTCAACAGTAGCACACTCTCCGTTCTTCGGCAGGGTTGAATAGTCTATCATGACCTCATCATGCCTGCTTCCGAATATCTCGCTCAACATAGAGAAACCTCGTCCGGACAGAGAGACAGTAACCGATTCTGGAACGTACGAAGTGACGATTCGTTCACTCGGCAGATTCACGAGTCTTATGTTATACGACACAGACACTGACGTGTATCCATTGAAAGTCTGAATACACCAGAACAATACGGATACGAACAGGAAGACCATGAACGTCCAGAAGTTACGGTTCAGGCATAAAGCCCTTATACCACTGGACAACGATTTGAATGCCCCTCCGGTTCGTTCGCTCTGTGAATCGCCGTCAGTACCCACTACTGAGGTTTTACCGCATTGGTATCACTGAACACATAGTTGCGGTCGATCTGAATCTTCACGCCATTCGCTATTTCAACAGTGATATAGTTCTCTCCTTCATTGAGGTCCTTGACCGTCCCCATGATTCCGCCGGCGGTAATCACCTTGCTACCGACCTGCAGACTGTTACGGAAATTCTGAAGCTCTTTCCGACGTTTATTCTGTGGGCGGATCATGAAGAAATACAGTATTGCAAACATTGCAATAATCATAATCCAAAAAGACATGTCAAAGCCCGGGTTCGAGCCTGTTGCTGCCAGTAATAATGGTAGTTGCATAATGATAGATATAAAAGAAGTTAGTAAAAAAAAACGCATCAAAAGTCTTTCATCAGTTTCCCCTCGTCAATCAGGCGACGTGACACGCTGTCGAGAACTCCGTTGATGTATTTAGAACTTTTTCCGGTACTGTAGCACTTGGCTATTTCGAGGTATTCATTTATCGTGACTGGCACAGGTATCTCCGGGAACGAAAGTATTTCCGCCAATGCGATTTGCATAATCAGGACATCCATATAAGCCAGACGATTCAGCTCCCAGTTTTTCAGCACACCGCCAATCAACGACCGATAGTACTCAGCATTGACGATTGCTCGGCGCAACAGTCTCAATGCGAATGTCCTGTCATCCTCATCCTTAAACTCAGGCACCAGTTCTTGTTCGGCTCCGTATTCTTCGGAAAACCGCTTGATTGTCTTCATGACAAACGTATCCACGATTTCCTTGTCATCATTCCAATAAAGACTTTGCTCCTCAAGAATAGCGTCGATACGCTCGTCACGCATCAAGATCTGTTTGTACAGACGCCTCCACAGTTCTCTGTCTTTAAGATAGTCAGTAGCCGACTCCGACATATAATCCTTGTACTCTTCGGTCTGCTGTATTGTCAGGTACAGCTGACGCAGGTAATCTTCATTGTCAATCCATGACAGGTTCTTCGCTTTCTTGTATTCCATGAGCTGTTTGTTAATCTCCAACTGACTTATGAAAACATTGTCAATGAACCTATGGCTGATCGTTTCGTCAAGATGAGCAATCTGATTAAGTTCCTCCTGACGATAGATAACCTTTCTGGCGTATTTCGTCACGTCAACCATAAGCAAAAGCATCAGGATATATAGGTCATAAGACTTGCCCATGCTGAACAGCAGTTCCTTCTCGACCATATCAACTGTCCTACCGCTGTTCTGATAGTACGCATACATCAGTTGTACGACTTTCAACCTTATTAGAGAACGGTTAATCATATAGCAAAAAACTCTTTTTTTGATTTTCAAGTGCAAAATTAAAAAAAAAATCTGTGATTTCTTGCTTATCTAAAAAAAAATGAACAAATTTGCATCTGATTTTATTAAAAACCAAAGAAGATGAGCGAAATCGAACGAGATTTAGTACATTCCGAAGCAGTCAAAGCAGGAAAAAGGATTTACTATTTTGACGTGAAGCAGAGCAGAAACGGCGAACGCTACATTGCCATCACTGAAAGCAAGAAACTGTACAGCGGAGATGCTGAGAATCCACAGGTCAGTTTTGAGAAACACAAACTGTTTCTTTACAAAGAGGACTATGAGAAGTTCCGTGTCGCCTTTGACAACGCTCTCAGAGTCGCGAGCGAGGGATTGCCAGCTGACTTCAACAAAATTCAGCACACATACGACGAGCCTGCTCCTTCAGACAGCACATCCGAAGCCGCGACTGCCTTGGACGACCTGATCAAACTCTGACGGCTACATACAATGCCCCTTGATTTGGCGACAAGTCGAGTGTTAGGGAATTGGGTGGGACTCCATTCAGGTGAA
This sequence comes from Bacteroidaceae bacterium, assembly GCA_024398405.1. Classification (GTDB taxonomy): domain Bacteria; phylum Bacteroidota; class Bacteroidia; order Bacteroidales; family Bacteroidaceae; genus Colivivens. Next base: position 12,974 of record JAKSJE010000004.1, on the reverse strand, counting down.
TTCTATAAAGGTGGGTTCTATAAATTCATTTCTTGCGATTTTGAGGTTTGTTCCGAGCAAGTTGCCGTGCGAAAGGAAGGATTGATGCGGGCATCATGACTGACTGACAAGCAGCAAGATGCCCGAACAAAGCCAAAAGCGCTGGAAAGAAACATATCACCCATATTAGAGAAATTGTTACTTATTCGGTGATTTTTTAGAACCCACCTTCAAAGTCTCGCTTTCGACGGAGCAGCGACGTGAACTTTATCGGATGGATAAGGTACCAGACTATTTCGGCTGGTGGCAATGATTTTTATGCCCCGATATTTTGTCAGTATGAAAAAGATTCGTAACTTTGCATCCGCTTTTTTGACAAGCATGCAGTCCTGCGACAAAACAGGGACGAGTGTGATGGCGAATTAAGCACAACTTAATTTATAGTAACACAACAAACCAGACAATGAAAGAAATTTCTCTTAACGGTCAGCCACGCACTGACCTCGGCAAGAAAGCCAGCCGCGACCTCCGTCGCAACGGACAGATTCCTTGTGTACTCTATGGAGTGGAAAAAGTTGACGGAAAACCAGTTGCACAGTCATTCGTCGTTTCTCAGAGCGAATTGGCAAAACTCATCTACACTCCTAATGTTTACATCGTAAACCTCACTATTGGTGAGAAGCAGGTTAAGGCAATACTCAAAGACCTACAGACCGACTTCGTATCTGACGCACCTTTGCACGTTGACTTCTACCAGATTACTGAAGACAAGCCTATCGTGATGGAAATCCCTCTCAAGCTTGAAGGTCACGCAGAAGGTGTCAAGGCCGGTGGTAAACTCGTCCAGATGATGCGTAAACTCAAGGCAAAGGCTGTTTATGCCAATCTACCTGACACCATCAACATCGACATCACCAACCTCGGCCTCGGAAAGTCAATCAAGGTTAGCTCACTCCATTTCGAAGGTTTTGAAATCGTAACTCCTCAGGAAGTCGTTGTTTGCAGCATCCGCGCCACTCGCGCTTCTGCCGCTGCCGCCACAGCGACTGAAGAAGAATGACAATGAGTAAGTTTCTGATTGTCGGGCTGGGCAACATCGGTGAAGAATATGCCAATACCCGTCACAACATAGGATTCAAAGTGTTGGATGCTTTCGCTAAAGCATCCAACATTGTTTTTGAGGATAAACGCTATGGGTTTGTGGGGAAAGGGCGCGTCAAGAATGCCGAAGTGGTTCTTCTCAAGCCAAGCACATACATGAATCTTAGCGGGAACGCAGTCCGGTACTGGTTCAACAAAGAGAACATCGAGCCTGACAAGTTCTTGATAGTATGCGATGACATCGCACTTCCGTTCGGCACTCTTCGCATGAAGCCAGGAGGGAGCGATGGTGGCCACAATGGACTGAAGAACATCGCGTCTGTCATGGGCAGCCAACAATACCCGAGACTACGCTTCGGAGTCGGGAACGATTTCCCAAGAGGAAGCCAGATTGACTTCGTACTGGGGCTGTTCTCGGACGATGACCTCACGAAGATGGATGAGCGAGTGGAGAAAGCATGTGAGGCCGTGAGAGCCTTTTGCCTTTCAGGCATTCAGTATGCGATGAACAACTACAACAACAAATAGAGTTAAGGTGGGTTCTATAAATTCACCGAATAATACAAATTTATCAAACATGGGTGACATAATTCTTTTCAGCGCTTTTGGCTTTGTTCCGGCATCTTGCTGTTTGTCAGTCAGTCATTATGCCCGCATAATTCCTTCCTTCCGCACAGCAACCTGTTCGGAACAAACCTCAAAATCGCAAGAAATGAATTTATAGAACCCACCTTAATCGTACGACGATGGAAGAAGTGAGGTTAGACAAATGGCTATGGGCAGCAAGGATATTCAAGACGCGTTCAATCGCCATTGACGCCTGCAAAAACGGGCGAGTCATGATTGCCGGTGTCAAGTTGAAGCCGTCGCACATGATCAAAGCCGGAGATATCATACAAGTCAGGAAATCACCCATCACCTATTCATTCAAGGTCATTCAGTGCATTCAGAACAGAATCGGAGCGAAACTGGTGCCGTCTGTCCTGGAAAACGTCACCACGCCTGACCAACTTGAGATTCTTGAGATGAGTCGCGTCAGCGGTTTCGTTGACAGGGCGCGAGGCACAGGACGCCCAACAAAGAAAGAACGCCGGAATCTGGACGAGTTCATCCAGCCAGCGTTCTATGGAGATTTCGACTTCGATGACGAAGACAACTAGAGTTCCACTACTCCTTTTACTATATTCACTATGGTCATCATTGCTTTTTCCATCGACTGCACAGGGCAGAACTCAAAAGGTCCATGGAAATTGATGCCACCGGCAAACAGGTTAGGACACGGCAGCCCCTTGAATGACAACTGAGCACCGTCCGTTCCGCCACGGATGGCTACGATCTTCGGAACGATACCAGTTTCTTTCATGGCTTCCTTGGCAATATCTATTATATACATCTTCGGCTCAACCATCTCACGCATATTGTAGTACTGGTCCTTCAGTTCCAGCGCCGCCACACCATCGCCATATTTCTCATTGACTGACTCAACGACCGAGACTATCCGCTGTTTTCGTTGTTCGAACTTTGTCCTGTCATGGTCCCTGATTATGAATGACAGAGTCGCACTTTCACATCCGCCCTGAATACCCGTAAGATGATAGAACCCTTCGTATCCTTCTGTGGTTTCAGGTGTCTCGTCCTGAGGCAGGAGTTGAACTAACTCGGTCGCCACACGTCCGGCATTTATCATCTTGCCTTTTGAATAGCCGGGATGCACGCTCACACCGTTGATTCTGATTTTCGCACTCGCCGCATTGAAGTTCTCGAACTCAATCTCACCGACTTCACTGCCGTCCATGGTATAAGCAAAGTCACAGCCGAATCTATCAACGTCAAACTTGTGGGCTCCCATGCCGATTTCCTCATCAGGATTGAACCCGACACGCACCTTCCCGTGTTTGATTTCAGAATGCTCCTTCAGATAGACCATGGCCTGGACTATTTCCGCGATACCGGCTTTGTCATCAGCACCGAGAAGGGTATGACCATCGGTCACTATTATATCTTCCCCTATATGGTTCAGCAGTTCCGGGAAACGCGACGGTGAACTGACCATTCCGTCACTGAGCACAATGTCGCCACCATCATAGTCTCTGACGATACGAGGGCGGACATCCGCGCCGCTGCAGTCTGGGCTGGTGTCCATGTGGGCGATGAAGCCGACGACCGGCACATCCAGTTCCGAATTGGCTGGTAGCGTGGCGAAAAGGTACGCATGTTCATCGAGCTCAACATCCTCAAGACCGATAGACTTTAGTTCATCACGGAGATACTCAGCGAAAGCCCATTGTCTCGCTGTACTTGGAGTATTCTCGGAATCCTCACTGCTTTGAGTATCAAACCTGACATAATTCAGGAAACGTTCGGTTATATCCATAATGCTGATATTTATGTTACTGACAATTAATGTTGGTTCTACAGATTCTATTCTTGCGATTTTTGAGAGAACACACCATCACTCTTCAAAAGCGAACATTGGATCATAGCAAGGCAGCATGACCGGCTTTTGCCTGGCTGCTTCCAATTCCTTCTCCGAAAGGTATTTCTTGTTGACGACTAAGCGGAACATGTATTCATTGAACCACTCATCTGTCATGATGAGATGACCATTGAAACCGCTTGATGCGCCCCAGCTGTTCTCCACTTCCCACTTCTGCGGCTCGCCCTTCGCGTTGAGGTCAACAGCCTTCAAAGTCATCGCATGGGAAGAGCCACTGTCATACGAGATAATCCTCTGTCGTTTGTCCATTCCGAACTTCACTCCGAATATGGATTCGTAGTCATAATTATCCAAGTCAAGCAGTCCGCGCTTGCTGTCGATTTCCTTATTGACATCACAGGAGAAATACATCATCGTACTGTCTTTGATGCTCGCGATGGCTGCCTGCTTGATGTTCTCGATAGGCAGGTTTAGATACATCCAGTTATGACCATCGTAGAGATGCCGGTCATATTCAATCTCGTAGGTTTTCCAGTAAGGACGTGTGGGGTCGTTCATCAGCATGACATAGTCGTCATTGAGTTCTTCTCCTATCAGTTCCTCATAGAATGACTTCGGAGTGTACTTCCTCGGTTCGTACATGTATTTTCCCTGCTTGTCCTTGGGAGCCCACGTAAATTCCTTCACCGGCTCTCCGAAGCCCAGGACCAGCATATGGTATATCTCACTCAGCATCGTCTCCTTCATGGACTTCGTGTCTCCCTTGGCCTCACGGAGTATAAGACCGTCCTCTCTGAGTTTTTTCTTCAGGAAGGACGTGAACTTGCTCGTATTGTTACTTGCATACGTCTCAGGCATCACGCCACTCGGGACGAGACCGTACTTCAGCACGAGGTCTGCCACTCCGGTATATGTGCCGCCGTCGCTCAGCGGATTCTTGAAGAGCCATTCCACGGTCTTGTCATCCATTGGCTTGTTCTTAGTATCAATCACTGCCTGAAGGAACAGGTTGGATTTCTCCAACTGATCATAGAAGAAACAATACACCTGCGAGAACTCCAGTTCCTGAAGCCCCATGCGGTTGATGACCTTGCTCCTTAAGACATTGAGTCCGGTGAAAAGCCAGCAACGTCCCGATGATTTCTGATCGGTTATTCCCTTGGAGGGAACGCTGTTGCTGAAATAAGTGTTCTTCTCCGTCTGGTTCGCTTGATTCACAGCCACGGTCGCGACATTGGTAACTGCCAGCACGTTGTGGAGGGCCTTGTCCGAAGCTGTCATCTTGTTCTTGCTCTCCATGTCCAGGAGAAGCCTGTCGGTGATTCCTTGTGAGAATGCATCAGCCGATGACAGCAGCATCCCACACCCAATAAGTAAAAATCTGTATTTGTTCATATGTTATCGATTACAGTGCTCAGTACAATCTCATCCTTGTCACCATACGGATAGAACCTGACATATTGGTATTCATTCACATCCACATCCGGTGCTATTCCGTCGCCATAGTCATAGTTCCCATCGCCATCAGTAATGTATGCCACTGAAAGTCCGAGTGTATATCCGAATTCGGTAGGGAACTCCTTGATTGTCACGTTCTGGCCTTTCGAGGTCACTCCGAACGTCCTGCAGAAATCATCCCCCATGCTGTGCCTCAGACCATATATCACCCATTCAGCAGCCCCCGAGGTATATGCCGACGTGATGAAACACACGCTCTTGACACATGGATTGAATGGTTTGAAGTCCGGGTCATACAGAAGGGTCTGGTTCTGTTCCTTTTTCGACTCTTTCCACACAGAGGTGCAGAATGTCTCACCGTATTTGCTTTCATCCACCAGGCATGACGCCAGGGCTCTTGCGCTTTCCAATGTCCCGTCATTGCAGAGCCTGAAATCCACAACCAACACGTCCGTCTGATTGAATTCCCGGAGAACGTCTTTATAGCCATCACCGTTCAGGTGATTGATCATGACATAACCTATCACGTCGGTCTTTTTTGTGAACACGCGTGCGACTGGCACCTGGACATCATCCACCTTCCGTGAAGCGCCGATGGTGACCTCGCGTTCGGATTGCCACACAAGGGAATCCCTAATGGCAGAGAGCCGATTCACGATAAGACGATGCGCGCCTCCGTTCTTTAGTAGCGAGACATTCTTGGCAGTCACCTTCTCGCCGTCTATATGGCTGATGAACTCTCCTCTCTCCAAACCACATTCCTTTGCAGGCGAACCATCGTACACGGTCAGAACCCGGGCAAGGGTCTGGCTCGTCAACCGGGTCGGGTCACTCATGGTCGTGTAGTCTATGCCGTATGAGTCGATATGGTTGAAGGTGCCACGTTCATGACAGTCCTTTCGCGATGAGTCAACCATGCAATAAGACCATGTGTCATTGGGGTTTGATGAAGAGATGAGCTTCTTGAAAAAGTCCGTGGCATCACCGAAATAGTCTTTCCACTCCTGATCCTTTATGCCATCACCCCAGATATACCATTCCCTCATCACCTCCTGCATCACTCGGTTCTTCTGGGTCCATGCCTCATATTCGTACGTACGGTCCTCACCGCAACCGTACAACAGGCAACATGCCAACGACAGAAGTCCGAGGACTGTATATTTGGTATTGCTATTCATATCAGACGCAAAGTTACGACATAATCCCGGAACTTCAAATTTTTTTCTTCAGTTTCTTTACGACCAATGCCGTCACTACGACAGTGGCGACACAGCACACCATGACCATCCAGAAGAAGTTCTCATAGCCCAGCCACTCCTGAATATACCCTGCGACCATACCTGGCAGCATCATGCTCAAGGCCATGAATGCAGTGCAGATAGCATAATGCGATGTCTTGAATTCTCCGTCAGCGAAATGCATCATATACAACATGTAGGCTGTGAATCCGAAACCGTATCCGAATTGCTCTATCGCTATGCAGGTGCTGATGACAATCATGTCACCTGGCTGGAAAGCGGCGAGATAGACAAATGAGAGACAAGGAAGTGTCATACAGGCTGCCATAGGCCAGAGGGACTTCCTGAGTCCCCATCGCGAAGCCATGATGCCGCCGACTATTCCTCCCAACGTCAGGAATATGACACCTATTGTGCCATACGCAAGCCCGACATCCTGAGTGGCCATACCCAACCCTCCCACATCCGGGGAGGCGACAAGGAAAGGGGTGCACAGTTTCAGCAGGAATGCCTCCGGAAGTCTGTACAGCAACATGAACGCGATAGCCAGCAGCACGCCGTCCTTAGTGAAGAATGTGGCGAAAGACCTGATGAACCCCAAGATGACCGAGAATGCCGTCACGTCGGATTCCTCTTGCCGCTCCACCTTCGGGACAGCAAGGAAATGGTACAAGGTCACCAAGGTGAACAACACGGCGGCGACGCCTAACGTCACCGTCCACGAGAGCGGCACATCATCATACTCGGTCTCTATGTGACCGGCTATCGCCACGAGCACACCCTGACCGAAGATATTGGAGAGACGATAGAACGTGCTGCGTATCCCGACATAGAACGACTGGTCCTTCCCCGAAAGCCCGAGCATGTAGAAACCGTCTGCCGCTATGTCATGAGTGGCTGAGGCGAAGGCTGTCACTATGAAAAGGACGAGGGTGAGCGTGAACAGGCTCATAGGTGTCTCGCCGTGGTCTATCATCTGTGACGTCGGCCGTGTCAGAGTAAGAGCCATGACCACCAATACCACGGACATAAGCACCTGCATGGACAGAATCCACCAGCGCTTGGTCCTGATGATATCGACGAACGGACTCCACAGGGGTTTTATCGTCCACGGCAGATACAGCAGACTGGTGAACAGTGCCATCTCACCGTTGGGCACACCCATCTTGGCGAACATGAGCACACTGATATTATTGACTATGAAATAAGGAATGCCCTCAGCGAAATACAGTGTGGGAATCCACAGCCAAGGTGTCCTGTTCTTCGTTTCTGGTTTCATATCGTAACTGAAAGCGTTCTGTACTACATTCGGTTTTCATGGTCTGGAATGCCCATCAGACCCCACACTCACGGATTATGGCTATCGCCTGTTCTTTCGACAGCTTGCGGAAGTCCTCCTCACGGGGTGTGATGACAAGGCCGCTCATGTCGAGCGCGCCGGGACTCACCATCACCTGACTCTCGCCCTCTGATGAATAGCAGGCCGGACGGTGCTTCTTGCGGGGTATCACCACGCAGACAAGGCTGTCATCATCAGCCCATGAGAGCAGGTTCATCATCGGCTCCGTAAGGCCTGATTCCATCGGGAGCACATCATACAGCCTTCGGAAGAGCTCTTCCGCCACTGACACCGATTCAGCCCTTATCACCCAGGACCGGCAGAACCAGTCCAGTTCGAAGACGGTGTTCCGGCTCTCTCCACTTTGAGCGGCCACTGCCTTCTCTATAGGGAGCTGACCTTTGCTGCCTGCCTGGAAATGCTGATGGTCTGGCGCCGACGCTCCGCAGAGTGGTCCGTTATAGAACACGACAAGGTCTTCCAGCGTCTCGGCGAACGTCATCATGCGCCCGAAGTCCGACAGTACAGACTGTGGACTGTGCTGGCGGCAAGGTATCGTGAAATGCTTGCTGAGAATCGGGTACGGATTGACAAGCAAGTGGTATTTCTCATCCAGGACCACGTCACGCTGCTCCACCGGCAGGTTGTCTTCACACAGGAAACATTCACGTCGGCTTATCGCCTTGCTGTTCAGCTCTGCTCCAGTGGAGGCTATTCTGGCCGGGTTGAACTGAATCACCAGGTCCTTCCCCTCATGGGAATACTTACGTTTCTGTACGTTTTCCAGTTGGCGATACCGCACACCGGCCTCCGGCCATTCACGGACTTGCGCGGCGAAGAGGCTCATGACCTCTTCTTCCGTCCCGCGGTGACTCCACTTCTCGTTCATCTGCTGACGGGCCTTCAGTTCCATCGTCCTGAGACTGTCCTTATAGTAGTTGTTGGCATTGACCTTCTCTACGCTCAGCGCCGCATCACTGTTGCCTTCCCACCGGCGGCAGAGATAGAGCTCATCGAAAATACGTCCTATCCTGTATCGCCTTGAGAACGCAAGTCCTACCGCATAGTCCTCACCATAGCACGTATTCGGGAATCCCACCTTTCTCAAAAGCGGTGTGTAGAACGCTCTCGGCGCACCCAGTCCGTTGATGCGCAGCGCGTTGTTGCGCCCGTTCTCGTCCGTCCACTCGCGGTGGTCTATCAAGCCCGGAGGCAAGGTGCTCAAGTGGAAGTCACACATCCTGTAAGAGCCTATGACCATGGCGCAGTGCTCAGCGTGGAACTTATCAACGATGTCCTGCAACGTACTCTCGCGTGCGTAGAGGTCATCGCTGTCAAGCTGAACGGCAAATCGTCCGCACCTCGGGTCGTTGACCGCCTTGTTCCAGCAGCCGCCTATCCCCAGGTCGGTTTCCTCAGGGACGATATGTATCACTCGCGGATCGGAGTCGGCAAGACGGGCGACGATCTCAGTGGTTCCGTCATCCGAGTGGTTATCCACCACGATGATGTTGAATCTGAAACCAGCCTTCTGGCTCAGCGCAGACATCACCGCGTCGTCTATGGTCTTGCGACGATTACGCACCGGTATCACCACCGACACCTCGTTTTCGAACCTACCGTTCTCCACAGCCACCTCCGACACCGTTGACGGATCTATGTAGGCTCCCACCTTCCTCAGATGGTCCGTACATACGACTTCCATCTCTTTCTGTATCTCCTGGTTTCGCGGGTCAACATAGTCGAACTGTTTCTCACCGCTTTTCCTCAGGTCGGTCTCCTCCTCAGTGTAGAGGTATTCGTTGAGATAGCATATCGGCTTCTGCCTCGACACTGACAGGTTCATCTCATATACCCCGGCACCGGCATACCGACCGGCTTCCGTGGCATAGCGCTTCAGGCATTCCGTACGGTACAGCCTCAGCGAACCGAAGTCGAAATCGTTACGCAGACTTCCCTCCTGGTAAGGTATGGCCGGATGCTTCACCGTCTCGCCACGTCTCACAGAATAACGATCCGAATACACCATGCCGGCATCCGACCGCTCGGCAACCTGGACCATACGCTCAATCGAATTGTAGCCAAGCGACAACGGTGTGATACTGAAGAATATCAGAGCGAATGGCGACTTCGCCATTGTGGCTATCTGCTTACATGTACTGCTGCTTTCCAGATGGTCAACGAACATCACCGTGCATCCATCCACTTGTGGGAACGAGACGTTGTTGGTCATAAGGAACACATTACGGACGCACGCGCACTTACGGACTTGCGACACATTTCCCAGTGTTGACTCCATGTCTGAGCATGGAATGAAACAATCGACATTTCTCATACAAGTCGCAAAGGTAGCATTTTTTTCTGAAAACACGAAAAAAGGCACTCAATTTCGTCAAAAACAGACAAAACAAGTTACAGGTGGGTTCATAAATTCATTTCTGACGATTTTGAGATTTGTTTCGAGCAGATTGCTGTGCGGAGCGAGGGAGCATAGCGAGCTATGTGACCGAGTGACAAACAGCAAGATGCCGAAAGAAAGCCAAAAGCGGCGAAAAGTTTATTCTAACCCATTGTTATGCTTATTTTATTGTAACGGTGAATTTTTAGAACCCACCTACACCTAAAATCCGCAACTATACTCAAAAAATGGAATCAGAGGCTGGTTTAGGGAGCAAGCAATAGTCCGCTGTAGTGAAAAGCAATGGAATGACCGCCCAATGTAGCCACCTTCCCCTTACCCCACTATGCGACTTGAGGAAAGCCGACGCCAAACCAAGAGCAACGCCAAATATTTTTGAGCATTGCCGAGGTGCGAAGGAGGAAAAGCCGCTAAAAGCGGATTAATACGCAGATTCTAACCGGCGGGAAAGTACACGCTCATCAGCGAGCGGACAATCTCGCTGAACTGATATCCGATGACGCTGCTGCATCTCTGGCCCAGTGTCGAGTAGATGACGGATGAGAACATGGAGTCAAATTGCTCCATTACCATAAAAATTCCACCGAATGGTGTGAGTTTCTCGGATTTTATTTGTAACTTTGCCATGTCCTGTTACGATTATCACTTGATTTCCAATCGCAGCACTAAGCTAAGTGAATAAATAATATGAATAGACAATTTACACATATAGATTGCTTTGCAGGTCCCGGTGGAATTTGCACAGGGTTACATGCTGCAGGATTTACAACACTTGTTGCTATTGAATACATCAAGAGTTGTTGTGAAACATATGCGGCAAATCATCCGGAAGTGCATGTTATCCATTCTGACATCCGTAAAGTCACAGAGGATATGGTGTTGCCTTTTATTCCTGAGGAAGGAGTAGATTTGGTAACATCTGGTATGCCATGTGAAACATTCTCAACCGCGGGCAATACGTCTCGTTCGTTCTATGATGACCGTCAATTCCTTTTCCGTGAGGGTATTCGTATAGCAAAGATGGCCAATGCAAAGATGATTCTTTTTGAAAATGTCCCCGCGATTACATCAAAGAAGGCACATAAGGATTCTCCAACATTGATTGTTGATATACTGCGTAAAGAATTAGAAGAGGCTGGCTACAACAACATGATTCAAGTCGTACTTGATGCAACTAAATTTGGAGTCCCACAAAAACGCAATCGATTCTTTATCCTTGCTACACGATTTGAAAAATGGTGGTTAGCAGAACCGAATCAAACTCGTAAGTCTGCAACAGTGGGAGATGCGCTTATGGGGCTTCCAAACGTAATTCCTAATTCAGGAATTGAAGGTACAGAATATGTTGATGTAGATAACGCATACTGTGCCTTAATGCGTGATGATAAGTTTTGGAAAAGAGAAGGCATGGGTAGTGATAAAATCACGAATCACATGCCTATGAAACATAGAGACTGTACATTGAAGCGCTTTGCTTTATTGGGATCTGGTGAAAGTCTCAAGACATTGTTTGACCGTTACCAAGGAGAAGAACGCGAGAAGCTTCAAGAACAGAGGATTATGCCGAAGAAATTGTTTATCAAGCGAAACATGCGCTTGAAAGAAAACGAGGCAGCTCCAACTGTGACAAGCCATTGCTTGGATGAGTTTGTTCATCCCAAGTACGATAGATGTTTAACTGTTCGAGAATGCGCTCGTCTTCAATCTTTTCCTGATTCGTATAATTTTGTAGGTGGCCCTTACATTGTTCCTCACATAGATAGAACAGTTCAAGATAAGTATGAGCAGATTGGTGATGCAGTTCCACCTCTGCTTGCTTATGCATGGGGATTACAAATAATTGAACTCTTTAAACTTAACAAATATGGAATTTGACTATTATAAGTATTGTCTTTCCACCTACCAGAAGGAATACAACAGGTGCTACAAGCGATTAGACAAGGCATATAAAGGGAAAGCCAATCTTGAAAAGAAACAAGAAGAATGGGCTAAAGAAGCGCAGAAATCTGCTATTCGAGTTTCTGTCATGAAAGGTCTAAATGAAATAGAAGATGCTTCCGTCTCAGAACTATGGAGTGCGCTATATCGCGTTCACCTTTACAAAAAGTCAGGAATAAAAGACTTGAACACCATACAAAAGGTTGTAAGTGCAGATGAGAGTTGGAAAAAGTCAAGTGGTCATGCTTTTGAAGAGATGATTAAGGAACTTTCATCTCTTGCTCTTGATGGGACAGATGTTGAAATCATACTTCAGCGTGACCTTAATACCTTAATTAAGGCAGGAGAACTAGACAATGAACCACGAGACATTAGTTGGCTTATTGATCAGATAAAAGGCAATATTTTTGACCTCTATTGTATTGTCACGGTCGATGGTAAAAAGAAATGCTTTGGTTGTGTTCAATGCAAAACAAGCGTTCGTGACAGAGTAACACGAGACAGAGAACCTTCGCTTCATGCGATGCAATCGTATTTCTGGAGTGTTGCCTTTGTCTTAGATGGAGATTTCCTCAAGTTGCCAAAATTCCAATCAATGGTAAATGGTGGGTCTGAAGAATTTCCTACCAATGGATGGCATGGCATGTATGTCTTTTCTGAAAAAGAAAACAATGACAGAATATATCCTATTGCCATTGATTTCGACCTATTTAAGGTTCATGCGCTTCAAGCTGCAAAGCAATGGAAAGAGCAACGTCAATGGTTTAATCCAGAATGGAGGGCAATCTAATTATAGGTGGATTCTATAAATTCATTTCTTGCGATTTTGAGGTTTGTTCCGAACAGGTTGCTGTGCGGAAGGAAGGAATTATGCGGGCATAATGACTGACTGACAAACAGCAAGATGCCGGAACAAAGCCAAAAGCGCTGAAAAGAATTATGTCACCCATGTTTGATAAATTTGTATTATTCGGTGAATTTTTAGAACCCACCTATACTACATAGTACAGGTTTTAGGGGTGTTCTATTAATTACATTTTAGGTGATTTTGAGATTTTTCTTTAG
>JAKSJE010000039.1 GCA_024398405.1 Bacteroidaceae bacterium | reverse complement strand
GCGCTGTTACTAACAGGAGGTATGCGCTGTTACTAACAGGAGGTATGCGCTGTTAGTAACAGGTGGTATATAGTTGTTACTAACAAGTGGGTAATCTTAAGCGCAGTCTCTCGTAATCCTATCAGCAGTCTCTCGTAATCCTATCAGCAGTCTCAAGAAGTCTTATCCGCAGCCGGGGGGCTTTGAGACAAAAAAACGTCCACGGATGTTCGCTGCCGAGTGGACGGTTGACATTGGTGAGCGATATTACCTGGTCTTCTTGGATCTGGACGGCTTGCGATGTATGTGGTGGGACGAAGCCTTTTCTGTGTGCCATGCAGGCGATTACTCCGATCTTCACGTTGCCCAGCGGTGGGCATCGGATGACAAGCGTGTGGTCCGTCAAGGACTCGACGGACATTTCGAGCACAGGTGGTTCGATAGTGGGTGATTTGGGATAATCCGCAACATTTTCGGTCAATTATTTTGTCATGTCCGAATTTTTGCCTACCTTTGCAGCCGCTTTAGAGAATTGATGTTTAATAATTAAAACAAAACGCTATGTACTTAGATTCAGCTAAGAAGCAAGAAATCTTTGGCAAATACGGGAAGTCCAACTCTGATACTGGTTCATGCGAGAGCCAGATAGCATTGTTCTCCTACCGTATCAGCCGGTTGACCGAACACGTGAAGGCCAATCATAAAGATTATAGCACGAACAGGGCTCTTGTGAAATTGGTAGGCCAGCGTCGCAGTTTGCTGGAATACCTCAAGCGCAAGGACATCGAGCGCTACCGCGCGATTGTCAAAGCCCTCGGTCTTCGTAAGTGATTACGGAGTTGACCCGAACAAAGAGATCCGGACGTTCCGGGTCTCTTTTCGTTTTGTGCGGCTTCGTCGGCAATGGACAAAATACGCGGAAAAGCGTCGGTATCTCGGATTTTATTTGTATCTTTGCCGTGCCGTTCCGTTTTCGTCCGGCTCAGGGAGGGCCGGGAAGGGCTCAAGAACTATCGGATATCCAACATTATAGCATTGTTATTATGAAGAAGTTTCTCACCTTATTGTTACTCGCTTGCTCACTGACGCAAGTCCATGCTAAGAGCGTGGTGTTCACCTTGTCTGACGGCTCGTTGGTTTACTATCTTTTAGGCGGTGAGACGGACCCCGTGATGAGGTTCGTCGATGGCGCGGTGGTAGTCAACGCTGATGTCTATGAGATAACGGACATAAAGAGTTTCCATGTCTCAAACACCGATGACCCGACGATGGTGTCCACGTCGAGGAAGGCGTCCGGCTTATCGTTCGCCGGCAACACCTTCATCGTCCAGTGCCAGTCCTCGCGGGTCAGGGTCTTCACCCTGAACGGGGCCGAGGTGGAGGTCGGCATGACCGAGAGCGGCGGATACACATACGTCAATATGGGCACCATGCCGAGAGGCGCCTATGTGGTGCAGGTGGGAACGGCTTCGTTCAAGGTAATGAGGAAATAACGGCAGCGGTCTATGAAAAGGATAGTATTGTTTTTTGCGTTGGCGTACACGGTCTGCTGTAATGCACAGAGACCTGACACCTTGTGGTTCCAGTTCGATAACAGATTCACGAGGAACGAGTATCATTCGCTTGCGAACGTCGATACCATTGATTTCGCGAAGCAAGCGATGAGATTCCACAAGTACATGCCGTCCGTGGGGCGGAGCGTGAGCATCAGCAAGACGTATCGTACTGACGGCAAGTACCGTCTTGACGCTGCCGAGCGTACGCTGGTCCTGCCGAATATGTACTCATCCAACGACTTCACGAAGGAGAGCTCCACTTATTGTTTCCAGCGTTCGGCTGAGAGCGAGCATTTCGTTGTGTTCTGGGCGAAAGGCCTTACCAAGCAAGCCAATGGCAACCTGACGGGTGGCGCCTCGTCGAGTGTGTGCAACGTCAACACCCTGCTGAGGGATGCCGAGAGGATATGGGACGTGTATGTCGATTCACTGGGCTTCCTGGTGCCCGGCAAATCGACCACGGACAGGCTGAAGATCGAGATGTTCGTGGTGAACCAAAGCGACTGGCGGGCTGACGGGAGCGGTGCGGACGGTGTTGAGTACTACTACTCAGGCTCGTCGGCAAGGTCGAGCACGTCATCGAAGACCGGAATCTTCCACTGCAACGCATGGGCTGCCAGTTCGGCAGTCACGGTGGCTCACGAGATAGGTCATACCTTCCAGTACCTCGTAAGCGCCGACCTCGGTATGTCACATGGCCTGAACTACGGCTACGGCAGCGGGGCCTCAGGTGGGAACGAGTGGTGGGAGGACTGTGCCAACTGGCAGGCCCATAAGGTGTATCCCTCTGCCCAGTTCTCCGACAACTGGGGTAACAACCAGGCCGGGCATCACAGGAACATACTCCATGAGGACACCAGATATAACAATTGCTACTATCAGGACTGGTGGTGCCAGAAGCATGGTCTGACCACGGTCGGTCGCGTGTGGCGTGAGTCGAACAAGCCGGAGGACCCGGTTGAGGCTTACATGAGATTGTTCGGGCTGAACACGGAGACGTTCGCTGATGAGCAGTTCGAGGGTTACGCCCACATAGCGAGCATGGATATTGACCGGTGGAGACAATACGGACAAGGATACATAGGCAGTGAGCAGCAGCGTCTTGTGGAGCCATCTGATGCCATACTGATAAAATACACTGACATAGATGGGCTGTGGTGGGTCGTTGACGCAGCGTACTGCCCTCAGAATTACGGCTACAACGCGAACCCCCTGAAAATCCCGGCAGTGGGCACCGTCGTGAAAGCAAAGTTCAAGGGAATAGCCGGCGCTCCCGGTTTCCGCGCGGTCAACAAGTCGTACGCTGGATGGCGGTACGGTCTTGTGACCTACAGCAGCGACGGCATGCGTACTTACAGTGAGATAGGCAAGACGACCGAGGGAGAGGTGAGCATCACGGTCCCTGAGAAATGCGTCAACATGTGGTTCGTGGTGATGGGCGCTCCGACCACTTACTGGCATCATCCGTGGGATGACGACGTGAGCAACGATGAGCAATGGCCTTACGCCGTGAGATTCGAGAACACCGACCCGCTCGGCGCCTGCCGTCAGTACGGGGACTATCCGGAGGATTACGTCAGGAAGGACACGACCGTGGTCATCAACGCGAACCTCGCGTACAGCCAGTCGTCGTACTCCTATGTGGCTGTCCAATACGACATGGACGCCATCAGCCAGGCCCTCGGCGTGAGCACGACGCAGATGAAGGCTCTGAAACGCAACACAAGACCTGGGACAAAAGGGTCGTTGGTGTTCGCAGGCGTCAATGCTGACGGTAAGACATACACATACGACACCACGACCAGCACATCGTCATCGACGGTTTACGGACATTGGTTCAACGGCAGCGGCAACGTGGTGTCGTATGGAAACTCGTCGTATGTCTATGCGGAGCTGCAGCCTGACAAATACACATGCAACATAGGCCAGTATCCCGGACGTCTCGCCAAGAACAAGACATACAAGATCCGGCAAGCCATAATCTACACTCACACCGACGGCAAGCAGTACCATGCGGTCATGGAGGTCCACCTGACAGTGAGGTAATCCGTTCCCTCAAGCACGAAGGCGCTCAGGCAGCGGTGCGTGTCTCAGCGTCTGAGAGCATAGTCGTGGAGAGTGCGGCGAACGGCTCCGTAGGAGGAGAAGAGCTCACGGACCATCCCCTCGACCTGCTGTCCGAGACCGGCCTCATAGAGATTGACTCCGAAGATGTCGGCGCGCGAATAGAGTTGGCGTAGGCAGCCGTAGTCCTGGTCGGGCTTTCCGACCTGCAGTGGGGCGACAATGGCCTGTAGCTCAGCGAGCATGGGGTCGGGAGAAGGAGTGAACGGCGCGCCATCATCGTTGACACCCTTCAGGTAACGCGCGTAGCCGGCAAAGACCAGTGGTATGAGCTGGAGGCTGGACATGTCGAGACCTCTGTCGATGTACTTCCTGACAGTCTCCCCAAAACGTATGGGCAGTTTCTGTGACGTGTCGCAGGCGATTCGCTGCGGGGCGTCGGGCATGAACGGATTAGGCAGCCGCTTGTTGAGCACGGCACCGATGAACTCATACGGATTGAGCACGCCCGGGTCGGTCACTACGGGCATTGACTCGATGTAGCCTATCTTCTGGATGAACATACGGATGTCCTCGTCCGCCATCTCCGCCGATATGAGTGTATAGCCCAGCAGGCATCCGTAGATGGCCATGGCCGTATGGAGAGGGTTCAGACAGGTCGTGACCTTCATGGTCTCGACCTTGTCAACTGTCTCACGTGTAGTGTAGAGGGTTCCTCCGAGCTCAAGTGGAGGACGGCCGTTGGTGTAGTCGTCCTCGATGACAAGATACTGCACTTCCTCGGAATTGACGAACGGAGCCGTGAAGGTGTGAAGTGCGGTCTCTATATACTCATTATCCTCAAATCCGTCCTGCGCGAGCATCTCCTTCACCTTCTCGTGAGGGCGCGGCGTGATTTTGTCAATCATCGACCAAGGATAAGTGACCTTGTTCCCGTCGTTGAGATAGTCGAGGAATCCAGCGGGCGCAAGCCCGTCGCTGACCCATCTGGCGGCGTATGCCATGACGCCCTCCCTGACCTTGTCACCGTTGTGCGAACAGTTGTCCATGCTCTGCAGGGTGAGCGGCAGCTGCCCGGCGTCGTACCGTTGGAGCAGCAGAGCCGTGACCTTTCCCATAGCGAGGGACGGACGGAGGCCTTTCCCGAGGTCGGACGGCGTGACGGTGTAACCCTTCTCCGTGATGGTGAAGGACACCATCTGGAGTGACGGCTTGCGGAATATCTCAGAGAGACGGTTCCAGTCGTCGAACTGGTAATCGGCCTTGAGGGCCTCAGTGACCGAGGCGATGACCTTCTTCTCGATGGTTCCCGAGGACTGGAGGCTGACGAGGAGGGATAGGTTGCGGTATGGTGCGTATGCCTTGTCGATGATCTCGTAGTCGAATGTCTCGGCTACGATCACCCCGCGGTCATAGCGCCCTGTGTTGAGCGCTTCGTTGAGTATCGCGGCCGGGAAGGCGCGGAAGATATTTCCGCCGCCGAAGTGCACCCATGTGGGTTCATCATGCGTCTTGCGCGCCACCGAGGCGATATCGAACCTGGGAAGCTCATAGCCTCTGGCTTCCCATTCCGCGGCGTTGAGACGGCCTGAGTAAATGTCTGATAGTCTCATAATGGAATTGACTTTGGTTTGGTTACATAAGGGGTGTTCTGTGAGTCGTGGTCGTGATTACCGCTTGAGGTATTTCTTTCCGTCGTGGATGATGACTGAGCCTCTTCCGGCCTGCCGCAAGGAAGGAATCTCCCTGCCTGAGAGGTCATAAACCCGTGAGTCGCCCACGCTCTCAGGCTTCGGCGTGCTGATAGCAGAGGGGTCGGCCTGCCTGATGAACTCAAATGTGTAGAACGACGCCGGCTTGAGGATGAGTGATGGTCGTTTTGAGCCACCATACTGAGCAGTGACATCAGTGATGACTCTGTTCTCATTCTGATTGGTGACCGCCTGACGCACCTGTGTCATGGTGTCTGGAAGCATGACGGAAATCTTGTATTCGTAGTTCGAGCGGTTGAGCAGGAACACACTGATGGTGTCGCCCGTCACTGAGGTGTAGGCCGAACCGGTTATCTTCTGTGAGTTGTTGTCGGTGATGATTATCTTGGTGCGCCACTTGCCAGTGGCATAGCGAGCATAGTGTCCGAAAACATACGCGCGTTTGTGGAGAGTGTTTGATGACTCGTTCTTGTTGTCGCTGGTTCCGTCGCCGAAGAACTCGTTGAGCATATTGTAATAGACATAAGCCGAGAAACCATTGGCGAGAGTGGTCTCGACATTGTCGATGAAACCATACTCCTCAGTCCATTTGCCGGTCCTGTTATCAACCGAGAACTCCGTCATCCACATCGGCTTGCCTGTTTTAGCCGTGATTTTGTTGATATACGACCAGTCATTGATACCGTAGATGTGATTCCCCCAGATATCTATGTTCTCAACGGCATCGGGTATGCTGACGAGTTTGTTGTTGAAACTATGCTGCCCCCATCCGAAGCATTCCGGTCCCATCACCTTGAAGTCTTCCGGCACCTTCGCCTTGAGAGCCTTGACCATGGCGGCCATCTGATTAGGAGAGAAGATGCAGCTTTCGTAACTTGCATGCTCAACGCCACCATCGGTTGCCGTAGGCGTGTAGTCGCACTCGTTCTGGATGGAGATTATGTCGATTGGGCATCCTTTGCTGATCATCGTCTTGCGGTAGTTATTGAGGAAAGTGGCATATTGCTCTATGTAGTCGGAGTTCATCTCACCGCCGTTGGAACCTTCTCCGCCCCATGCGTGTTCCACAAGAGGCCATACATCCGTCCCGAACTCGTTCTTGTACTTGGTGGTCTTGCTTGTCTTGAACTTCTTCGGCGGAGTCCAAGGTGTGGCGAAGACCACGAGGTCAGGGTTTGCGGTACGTCCCCAGATGATTGGGTTGCCATATTCTCCCCAGTTGCCTTGATTCGGATTGATCCTGACTCGCATGATGTTGTAGTTCATGTAACTTTCCCCCTTGCCCCAGAGCCGATAGACTTTCAGTTTTGTGTATCTGTCTGCCCATTGGCCATTCATGCCAGTACCACCAAAACCATCAATGTGCTGATAGACGGTCTTGGTGTCAACCCTTGCAGCCGCGGAGTAGGTCTGAGCTTCGACGTGGACCACTGATGTCATAGTCGCAAACGACAACATCATCGCACCGAACAGGTGATTCACATGTAGAATTGAACAGTTCATCTTAGTGTTGTTTTATTATTGTTTATGTTGTATCACACCGCAAATATAGTAAAAAGAATCATGTTGAGCAAATAATCGTATGTCTTTTCCCTTTTCTCATTCTCATGCGTATGAGTATGATGTGGGCAGCATCTGCCGCCGACTTGATACATGCTTTACAATTTATGATACATAAGGAAATCGCGGATGTTACAAATCGGATATTTTGTGTAACATGAAAATTTTGATAATAGCACAAAAAGCAATAACTTTGCAACCATATTACTGTGAAGTAATAATTTCTTCATAATTAAATAGGTTAGTTAATAATTAGTTAGTTATTTGAAAGGTATCTGATCGCATTCAGATACCTTTCTTTTTGTTTGTCCTGGTAAATGGCGGGGTCTATCATTTCATTCGTGCGGCTTTGAGTTTTGTTCTGAGCAGGTTGCTGTGCGTGAGTGATACGGGCATCACGACAGACAAGAGGGCGGCAAATTGCCCGTAACAAAGCCAAAAGCGCTGAAACGAACCATGCCACCCTCGTTTGAGAAATTGTTATGTATTCGGTGAAATAACAGGACCCACCTTATACAAGATGGGCTATTATCTGTTCCCTGTCTCCAGGTAGCATATCAATCACAGGAATCTCTATCATCGTATATGCTCCAGGTCGCTGACGGAGTGAGGCGCGTGCCATGTTCACAAGCACCTGGGCTGTCAGAGCCGGATTGTTGATTCTCATGTTAAACTCGAAGAGCTGGTTATGGGTCGTTCCGCTGACCCCTTTACGTACGAGATTGACCCCATGGCCTACGTCATTGAGTGCATCCACGCTTTCCACCTGACTGACATGAGTCTCATCATTGACAAAGTATGGATCGGACTTGATGGCGGCTTCCACTGCTTTGAAATCGGCTCCTTCATCCAGTTCCACATACACCATACGACGATGGATACCCGTACCGACTGGTATCGTCATGGAGAGAGCGTCTTTCACTCCTTCTATGGCACGGACGGCGACAGAATGTCCCATACTGCGCCCAGGACCGAAATTGGTGTATGTGATGCCCTTCGGCGCGAGACTCTCCATCAATGTCCTTACGACTGAGTCGCTGCCCGGATCCCATCCCGCTGAAATCACCGAGACTGCATTGTTAGCTTTCGCCACCTCATCGAGCGAACGACGGAGGGCGGGAATCTGGGTGTGGATGTCGAAACTGTCAACCGTATTGATGCCGAGTGCGAGGACTTTCTTTGCGTACTCCTCGACCTTGCGTGTAGGAGTGGCCAGAATAGCCACGTCAACCTCGCCGAGTTCACGGATGTCAGTGACCACCTTATAATCTTTTACAGGTGCGGGCGTGCGACGCACGATACCCGCACACTCCATGTCTGGCGCTGCCTCTAAGGCTTCGAGGGCAGCCTGGCCTATGTTGCCATAACCCACTATTGCTATCTTTTTCATAACTGTGTAAAAACATAAGACCTCCTTCAAAGTCAGATGAAAGAGGTCTTAATCGCGAATGTTTGGTTTATAAATTGATTTTGTTTCTTTTGCTATGCCTTGGTTTCATCCGTCTTCACGCGGCGGTCAACTATCTTCTTGCCAAGTACGAGGTAAGCCGTAGGAGCTGCTATGAAGAGGGAAGAGCAAGTACCGACAACGACACCGAGAATCATTGCGAACGCGAAACTGCGGATGCTCTCACCGGCAATGATGAAGATGGCGAGCAGAACGATGAACGTTGACACTGACGTGTTGATAGTACGGGCGAGCGTGACATTGAGCGAGTCGTTGAACAGACGCTGACGCTCACGGTTAGGATAGAGACGGAGGTCCTCACGGATACGGTCGAAGATGACCACCTTATCATTGATTGAGTAACCGATACAAGTGAGGATGGCACCGATGAACGTCTGGTCAATCTCGAGTGAGAAGCCAATCCAACCCCAGCAGAGGGAGTAGATACCGATGATGATGAACGTATCACATGCGAGGGCAACAATAGAACCGATTGAGAATGCCACATTGCGGAAGCGTACGAGTATGTAGAGGAAAATCGCGATGAGGGCAAGTATCACTGACCATATCGCTCCGTATGTGATGTCTTCTGCTATTGACGCGCCAACCTTCTGCGAACTGATGATGGAGCCGCCTACGCGGTTGTCACGGTCAACGAAATGCTCAAGCGTGACACTCTCGTCAAGCCATTTGTTCTCGATGAATGTCTCGTAGAGTACTGCCTCAATCTCGGAATCGACTGTCTGGCCGTTTTCATTGATACGATAGTTGGTTGACACACGGATGGTCTTGTTGTCTGTACCTACTGAGATAACCTGAACAGTGGCTTTCTCAACGTCATCATTGGCACTGACCTTTGACTGGAACTTGGCGTCGAGGGCAGCCTCGACTTCCTCAGGAACCACAGGAGTGATGAACTCGACCTTGTAGTTGCGACCACCTGTGAAGTCAATTGACTCACTGAGACCACGAGTGAAGAAAGAGACGAGACTGATAAGGAGGGCAACAGCGAAAACGGTGAAGGAAATCTTATAAACGCTCATGAACTTGAAATCGGTTCCCATCATGAGGTTCTTCGAGAACTTGGTTGTGAATGTGAGGTCAGTCCAGCGGTCACGCTTCATCTGGTGCTCATACCATATACGAGTCAACCAAACTGCTGTGAAGAATGAGCAGATAATACCGATGATGAGGGTAGTGGCGAAGCCTTTGATAGGACCTGTGCCGAAGTTGAAAAGTATGATACCTGTGATGATTGACGTGAGGTTTGAGTCGAAGATAGCAGAGAACGCGTTGCTGTAACCCGCCGCAATAGCGTTCTTGATGTTCTTTCCCGCGCGAAGTTCCTCCTTCGTACGCTCATAGATGAGCACGTTCGCATCGACTGCCATACCGAGTGTCAGTACCATACCTGCGATACCTGACATGGTGAGCGCCGCCTGGAGTGACGTAAGGATACCGATGGTGAAGAAGAAGTTGAGAATAAGGGCTGAGTTAGCAACCATACCGGCACGCACACCATAGATGCAGCACATGTAAATCCAAAGTGCGATAAGTGCGATTATGAATGAGATGAGACCAGCCTGAATGGATTCGGCTCCGAGTGAAGGGCCTACGATGTCTTCCTGCACGATCTGTGTAGGAGCCGGCATCTTACCTGACTGAAGCACGTTCGCAAGGTCTTTCGTGTCGTTAGTCGTGAAATGACCTGTAATCTGACTGCTGCCACCATCAATCTTGTTGTTTACGTTCGGAGCACTGTAAACAAGTCCGTCAAGGACGATTGCGATTGCATGGTTGACGTTGGCTTCTGTGAGGGCTGCCCATTTGCGCGCTCCCTCAGTGTTCATCTTCATCGAGACGCAAGGATTGCCGAACTGGTCGAATTCGTCCTTGGAATCAGTCACCACATCACCTTCGAGTGGAGCACGGCCGTTTTGTCCTGTGGTACGGATGGCATAGAGCTCAAAGATCTTCCCGGCCTTGTCAATTCCCTTGACACCCCACTTGAGGCTCATGTCGGCAGGGAGGATACGCTTTGCCACTTCACCAGTCACAAGGGCATTGACTTCTGCTGTATCGGATGAGAGTGCATAGCCGACCACACAGCCTCTGTCTCCCTGTACTGGGTTGAGGATGGCAAAGAGAGGGTTCTCGGCCTTTGCCTTCGCAAGTGCCTCTTTGTCAAGTTTCTTGTTGGCGGCCTCGTCTTCTACGTCTGTCGATACCTGAGCAAGGAGATTCTGGTCGGTCTTAAGAGTTTCAGCAGCGGTAGTGTCCGCCGTTTCCTGTGCGGGAACCTCCGCAACCTCTACTGAATCAGATGCAATGGTGTCGGTTTCCCTTGCTGTCTCTTCCGAATTGGCTACTTGGGTTTTGAGAGCCGTGTTGAGCTGGCTGAGGAAAGGAAGAGCAGCCTGAGTATCGTATGTCTCCCAGAATTCGAGGTTCGCACTGCCCTGGAGCAATTTACGTACACGTTCTGGTTCCTTGATTCCAGGAAGTTCGACGAGTATGCGTCCTGTCTGGCCTTCTACCTTCTGGATATTTGGCTGAACAACACCGAAACGGTCGATACGTGTACGAAGTACGAGGAAGGAGTTATCGACTGCTGTCTTTACCTCCTCACGGAGCACTTCCTCGACCTGTGCATCGTTACTGGTCGTGTTTATCTTGCCCTTGAGCTGCTGAGTCGCAAAGTACTGAGCAAGTGACTTTCCTGGCATTTCCTGCTTGAAAATACGAACGAAGCAAGTGATGTAATCATCCTGGCTGTTGATATTCTCTTCTTGAGCCTTTGCGAGTACGGCATTGAACTGGTTGTCTGGATTATGGTCAGAGAGAGCCTTCATGATGTCAGGCACTGACACTTCCAACATTACGTTCATACCACCTTTGAGGTCAAGTCCGAGACCGATTGCAGTCTCACGGCACTGCTTCAAATTGTAAGTTCCCAAGAAGCAAGGATTGGTATTCAGAGAGTCCAAATACGCCTCAGCCTCACTTTCTTCCATCTCTGCCGCCTTGTTGTCATAGTAGTTGGCAACAACGGTAAATGACAGGTAGAAGAGACAAATAAGTGTTAGCGCGATTGCTAAAAACTTAACGAATCCTTTGTTTTGCATTTTTACTATTTATTAATTATTAAGATTGAAATTCATCTTCCCAGCATACGCTTGTGCGCATACAGCGCGCAAAGTTAATAAAAAAAATGGAGATTACACCTAATAATAAAGATTTTTTTAGTATTCAAGAGTACAAACAATCGGATAATGGTCGCTTTCCCTTATCGAGTTATCGACTTTTGCGTTGTAAGGAGTGAAACTGTCGTTCACGAGAATGTTGTCAATACGGAAGTACATCCTATTCCGGTTGTATGAGAATCCCACCCCGTTGCCTGAGCGTGTGTAGGCATCGTTGAGGTGGCGCGACATGATTCTATGAACATAGGAAATAGGACTATCGTTGAAGTCACCACATGAAACGATATACTTGCTGCTGCACCTTGCGACGAATGCGTCAATGCTGTCTGCCTGGACAGCCCTGACTCTGTTGGCATCTGCCAGTTTCTGCTCGAGGGAATCGACTTTGTCCTTTATCTCAGTCCTGCGTCGTTCCTGTGGCAGCCTTTTAAGATCATGGAACAGTTCTCCGTAGTTCTCCTTGTCATGGTCATCAAGACGATATGATTCGAGGTGGCTGTTAATGACAGAGAGTGTATCGTCGCCAAGAAGCAGATTGAACACGCAGCTCAGGTTGGTGCTTGACTTGATTCCGAGCGAATGGCATTCTATGATAGGCAGTTTGGACAGCATGACCACACATGCCGTGCCTTGGTAGCATGCCTCGATGTATGGATACACAGTGGATAGCGTGCCATGGATTGGCTGGTTCAGTATGTTCGGCGGTTCCTGAAGGCATACGATGTCCGCACCTGACGAAAGAATGTACTGTGTGATAGGATTGTCGGATGTAGGTCTTCCGTCGAGGTACATGACGTTGTATGATAACAGTTTTATTGAATTGCCTTCTGGTTCACCACGGAACAGGTTTACAGGGCAATAAGTCCGTATGCTATCTATACACAACAACATGCCGACAACGGAAATCAAGGCATATTTAATCTTGAAGAAGAGCCAGAAAAGCAGGAAGATAACTGTTATAATCAGTGGAACAGGGAAGACCATACCGACGTATGACCAATTAGGATATACGCTGGGGTTTAGATAGACGGAATAGGCGCACACCAAAAGAGCCAGCACCGCAACGACGTTGACGATTGCGAGTATGCGCCAGATATATTTCATTGCCTGCCATTCTTTTGACTGGCATCGAAGAGTGTTCTCTTCTCAGCGTCGGTCAGTCCTGTATAACCGCTCTTCCGTATCTTATCAAGAATGCGGTCTATCTCATCGGCATGTTCCTGAGACGGAGTCTCCACTCTGTGAGAGGCAGACGAAGCCGGCTTGGAACTACGGTCATAGTTATCGGCAGTGTTATAAGTCACTTTCATCTTCTTGACTCCTTGCACCCTGTGTGTCAGATGTTTCCAATAGAGGAACAGCATGGCACCGAAAAGCATCCCACCGAGATGAGCCCAATGAGCAATCCCGTCGTTAGCCCCAAAACCTTCATACAGTTCGATGGCTACATAAATCATCACGAAATACTTGGCCTTGATAGGAAAGGGGAATGGTATGATGAACATCTTCTCGTTCGGGAAGGTCATTCCGAAAGCAAGTAGGATTCCGTAAACAGCGCCACTGGCACCGACAGTAGTGGCAAGGGGATGTATAACCCCCATCATCTGACCGATTTCCTGAGTAAGTCCCGCTCCTATGCCACACACGAAGTAGTAGATGAGGAAACGTTTCCAACCCCATACTTGCTCAAGAAGCCGTCCGAACATCCACAGGGCGAACATATTGAAGAACAGGTGCATGAAACCTCCGTGCATGAACATATACGTAACAAGCTGGAAGATGTTGAAAGACCTGCTCATGAAGTAATGAAGCCCGAACAGACCTTCTAATTTGATGACGAGGCTAAACAGGAAAACCAGAATGTTGGCTATTAGCAAAGTGTTTACGACGGAAGTCTGTTTCATATTACGAGTTCTACTGGACAATGGTCTGAACCAAGAATATCGGTATGTATTGCAGCCGACTGGATGTGTTCTCTCATCCTGTCGGAGCAGAGGAAGTAGTCGATACGCCACCCGGCATTGTTTTCTCGTGCCCGGAAGCGGTATGACCACCATGAGTAAACGTCTTTTTCATTGGGATGGAGGTAACGGAATGTATCAGTGAACCCTCCTTCAATCAGCCTGGTGAACTTCTCCCTTTCCTCGTCTGTGAAACCCGGATTGTGATGATTGCTTTTGGGATTCTTGATGTCTATCTCCTGATGAGCCACATTCATGTCTCCGCAAACTATCACAGGCTTTCTCATATCGAGAGCCTGGATGTATTTCCTGAACGCATCATCCCACTGCATACGGTAGTCCAGGCGGCGAAGTCCGTCTTGGGAGTTGGGTGTATAGACCGTGACGAGGAAGAAGTCCTCCATCTCAAGGGTGATTACCCTTCCCTCGGCATCGGTGAGCAACTCACCGGAAGCTTCCGGCAGCAGCGGTGACCGGTACACGTTGACCGGGGTGTGGCGAGTGAATATGGCAGTACCGCTGTAGCCTTTCTTCTCGGCCGAGTTCCAGAATGACTGATACCCATCGAAAGACAAATCGAGCTGACCCTCCTGCATTTTCGTTTCCTGAAGGCAGAAGAAGTCAGCGTCGAGCCGTGTGAATATCTCAGGGAACCCCTTGCCAGAGCAAGCGCGAATCCCATTGACGTTCCATGATATGAATTTCATATTACTTTACATACAGAGAATAGTCTGTCAAGTGCATGTCACCTTCACGCAGGAATGTGTCATGCATAGCGAGGGCAGCCGAGAGCTTGTGGCAGCAGTGCCCCTGACTGGCAATCTTGAGGTAATCCCAGAGGAGTTGCTTGTAATCAGGATGAGCACAGTTCTCGATGATGGCCTGAGCTCTTTCCCTTGTGCCTTTTCCTCGTAAGTCGGCGACACCCTGCTCTGTGATAATCACATTCACATCGTGCTCCGTATGGTCCACGTGACTGCAGAAAGGTACGATGGAACTAATCATACCGCCTTTGGCCACAGAAGGACAAGTGAAGATAGAGAGGAAGGCATTGCGCTCAAAGTCACCGGAACCACCGATGCCGTTCATCATCTTCGTACCGCAGATCTGTGTGGAATTGGCATGTCCGTACAAATCGACTTCGATTGCCGTGTTGATGGCGATAAGTCCCAGACGTCGGATTACTTCCGCGTTATTGGAAATCTCTGACTGACGCAGAACGAGTTTGTCTTTGAAGAAGTCAATATTATCGTAGATACTAAGCAATTTGTCGTTGGTGACAGTGAGCGAGCACGTGGAAGCACATTTCACCTTACCCTGGAACATCAAGTCAACCACCGCATTCTGGAGCACTTCTGTGTAAACCTCCATCTGAGGCATTTCAGGATCGCTTCCGAGGGCGAAGAGGATGGCGTTTGCCGTCGTGCCCACACCGCTCTGGAACGGGAGGAAACTCGGTGGGATAATGCCACGCTTGCGCTCGTTGAGGAGGAAGTTGGCCACGTTCTCGCCAATCTTATCGGTAACTGGGTCTGCGCCCTTGAAACTGCGCGCCTCATCAGGGATATTGCATTCTACCACTCCTACCACCTTCTTGGGATCAAGTTGGAGATATGGTGTACCTATGCGGTCGGTGACATGCTCGATGGGAATCGGCTTGCGGCAAGGGGGGTCCAAAGGCTGATAGACATCATGGATACCCTTTGAGTTTGGTGAATGGAAGGCATTGAGCTCGAGGATGATGCCCTTCTTTGCCAGCATCGCGATAGTGGGCGAGATACCACCCGCTGCCGTGAGATATACTTTGCCGTCATCCTCTATGGCGCACACTTCGATAATCGCCCAGTCAACATCACCGAGGAAGCCATAGCGCAAGTCCTGTGCCATCATTCCGAGGTGGATGTCATTGTACGCAAACTCACCTGCATTCACATGCTTGCGGAAGTCGGGGTTCGTGGTGTACGGCGCACGATAGCGGATTGCGTGCTCATTTGAAAGCACTCCGTCGGTTGACTGGCCAGTACTTGCTCCTGTGAAGATTCCTACCTGAAAAGGACGGCCCGCTTCATGTTCTGCATGAGCGACCTTTGCCAGTTCTGCCGTCACAGCCTTCGCTGTTCCTGCCGGCGTGAAACCACTGAGACCAATATTGTCTCCATTCTTAATCAATGCAGCCGCTTCTGCTGCAGTAATTCTTGTAAAGGACATTGTCTTGATTTATTTTAAATAATAACAATTCATTCCATTTGCTGAATACTCAGACCGCTGAACCAGAGACCAAGTACCATCTTGCGATTCGAACTGCAAAGTTAGTCATTATTTATTTATCAACCAAAAAATTGTTACCCGTCACTCAGTTGTCAATAGTGGAAGTTGCTACCACCGAGGAACTCACGGAGAAGTGATGTCTGCGGAACATATCGCTGGTCTATAGGCTCATAGCATGCCAGCATGTCAATCAGTTCTTGAGCCTTGCCGAATTCCTTGTCCGAAGGACGTACTGCAGCAAGTGCAGCAAGTGCCTCGTTCCTGAGAATCGCCAACTCGTAAAGTTGGGTACTGCAGAACTCCGTATCCGCCTCTTTCTGGAATGGGAAAATCCACTTCTCCTCACCGCGTCTCACGCTTGGCCACATCGATATAGTGTCCTTAGCCGTCTTGCCCCTGTACTTCCCATCACGGATCAGCCTCCTGATGAGTCTGTGGTCAGTGCGTGGTACGTATCGTTCCTCGTCAATCTTATATCGCTTCAGCGACGAGGCATAGATTTTATACACGTTCTCTCGTGCCAGCATATCCGTCATCCTCGGGTTCAAGCCATGTATGCCCTCGATGACCAACACCATGCCTGGCTCATACCTCAGTTTCCTGCCACTCATCAAGCTCTGACCACTCAGGAAGTCATAACGAGGCAACTCCACTTCCCTGCCCGCCATGAACTCCCTGACATTCTGCTGGAAGAGTTCAACGTTCAGGGCATCAATGGATTCATAGTCTTTCTCTCCGTATTCATCCAACGGTGTCTTGTCACGACTGATGAAGTAGTCATCGAGTGAGATAGGGAACGGTTTGTAGCCCAGAACAAGAAGATGCAGGGACAAACGTTTGCTGAAGGTGGTCTTGCCACTCGACGACGGACCAGCGACCATCACCACCTTGACGTCACTGCCCCTTTTCATTATCTGATAGGCAATGTAACCGATAGTCCACTCCTGCCGTGTCTCGAACGCATTCACTATGTCGCGTGAGAATCCACTTCTAATCACGTCATTAAGACCTGGCACGTCGGAAATCTCGACGAACTTAATCTCATTGGTTTCTCTGTCCTGAATCTGCAGCATCATAGGCTGCGACTGGTAATAGGCATTGCTCTCCATATATTGTAACACATTTATTGCACAAAAATACGAAAAAAATCCAACATAGATATTGGCATTAAGCATTTTTTTTGTAATTTTGCACTCAGAAATAAACTTTATGGAAAGTTATCTTCCGTTTTTAGTGCTCATTGGCTCGGTGGCGCTGCTGATGTACGGAATGAAGGTGATGAGTGAGGGTCTGCAGAAAATGGCCGGTAGCAAACTTCGTCAGGTACTTGGCACCATGACCACGAACCGTTTGACAGGGGTGCTCACTGGGGCGTTCATAACGATGTCAGTCCAATCATCTACGGCTACGACCGTCATGACTGTGAGTTTTGTCAGTGCAGGACTTCTCACCTTGGCTCAAGCCATATCGGTGGTGATGGGCGCGAACATCGGAACGACCGCGACGGCCTGGATAATGGTTCTGGGAGGTAGCTTCGACATAAAATATATCATCTATGCGTGTATAGCCATAGCGATGGCGCTGATATACACCAAGAAGAACCGCAACGGCGGTGAGTTCCTCATGGGTCTCTGCTTTATGCTCCTTGGACTCACCACTCTGAAGACCAATGCAGTGGACATGCATCTGGATCAGAACCAGACCGTCGCTGATTTCTTCGCGTCGATTAGCGACTGGGGATTCGGTTCCTACTTGCTATTCTTGATTATCGGCGGTCTGCTCACATGTGCCGTACAGAGCTCAGCAGCCATCATGGCCATCACCATGACACTGTGCTCCACCGGCGTACTTGACATCTACATGGGCATCGCACTTGTGATGGGTGAGAACATCGGAACTACGATAACGTCAAACATCGTAGCACTCTCGGCATCGACACAGGCTCGGCGCGCGGCAATGGCACACCTTATATTTAATATATTCGGTGTCATCTGGGTTCTCTGCATATTCCAGACATTCGTGAATTTCGTATGCGAAATGGCAGGTTACCAACCCGGGAGCTCACTTTCCGACCTGGCGATCCTCAACGTCGTGCTGGCTGCGTTCCATACATCGTTCAACGTCATCAACACATGCGTTCTGATTTGGTTCGTACGTCCTTTCGAGAAAGTGGTCTGCTGGATTATAAAGAACAAGCCTGCATCCGAAGAGGACATTCCAAGGCTTCACTTCATCAGTGGTGGTTTGATGTCAACGGCCGAACTCTCCATACTCGAGGCTAAGAAAGAAATACTCTCTTACGCAGAAAGAAGCCACAGGATGTTCACCCTTGTACAGCAGTTGCTGCACATCGAGAAAGACGAGGACTTCAACAAGCTCTACAGCCGTATCGAGAAATACGAGAACATCAGCGACAACATGGAACTGGAAATCGCTGACTATCTCAACAAGGTCAGTGAAGGTCGTCTGAGCATTGAGTCGAAGACCGAGATTCAGCGTATGCTACGTGAGGTGACTGAGATAGAGAGCATCTGTGACAGCAATTACAATATCGCACGTACCATCAATCGAAAGCGCACTCATTCGCAGGACGAATTCACAGAAAAGCAGTTCGACCATATACATTCAATGATGACGCTGACCGATTCGGCACTGACCCAGATGATTAAGTCCATCACAAGGCTCAATGAATACCAGTTCGTTGACCTGAACGGCTCTAATAACATCGAGCATGAGATTAACAACTACCGCAGCCAGCTGAAGAACCAGAACATCATCGATGTCAACAACCACAGCTATGACTACCAGATGGGAGTCTATTACATGGACATCATCACCGAATGCGAACGACTAGGCGACTATGTCATGAACGTCATCGAGGCTGCTGGCAACATCAAGGAACAGAAAGATGACGAAGGGTTCTGATTAGCGGATAATAGTCCGGAGCGAAGCGTGCAACACTGACGCATGACACCTGCTTCCATAGTTCAATGGATAGAACAAATCTCTCCTAAAGATTAGATCCGAGTTCGATTCTCGGTGGAAGTACAAAACCATGACAGATAATTACAAGAACAATCAAGTAATTATCTGTTTTTTTTGGTGGGTTCTATAAATTCATTTCTCGCGATTATAAGGTATGTTCCGAGCAGATTGCTGTGCGGAAGCCCTCAACCCTAAACAAGGATAAACGCTCACGCATGAGAGCCCTCAGCCCTAAACAAGGATAAACGCTCACGCATGTGAGCCCTCAGTCCGATGCAGCCTGAAAGGCTAATCTACTCATAGCCCAGGGCAAGCGGAGCGACACCCCGGGTACCGGAACAAAGCCAAAAGCACTGAAAAGAACCATGTCACCCATATTTGACAAATTGTTGTTTTTCGGTGAATTTATAGAACCCACCTAAATAAATACAGTTTGCCGGGAATCGCCTTGTTGATAATCAAAATAGCGAGGCATACACTTCATCAGAGACGAGTCCATGGGGGAAAGCACCGGCACGCCGGCAGTTCCCACCCCACGACCGCCGGCGCGACCGCCGGCAGCAGGCCAGGTCAGAGCAGACGACATGGCAGGACACAACGCACGACATCAGCAACGCGAGCGCATGACTTTATCAACGCGAGCGCATGAGACATCCCACTTGTTAGTAACAGGTGGGGTATAGTTGTTAGTAACAGGTGGGGT
>JAKSJE010000038.1 GCA_024398405.1 Bacteroidaceae bacterium | reverse complement strand
GAACGTGAAATTCGAGGCCCTCGAACGATAAAAGGGTGTTCTATGAATTCCACGCAAATTAAAGTTTGACATGAGCATGTGTGTTAGAACACCCCTAAGACGGGACAAACAGACGGAAGAGCAAATCGCCACATCCCGCGCACGGTCCATAGGCAGCTGCGGCTGACTCCCGGCGAGTCTTTGGCAGTGTCGGAGCGAGGCTTCCGACCACGCCATAGGAGCGCCCGGCAGATGCGCCGACAACGCTCACCCACATCGGCGACAACGCTCACCCACGTCGGCGAGAACGCTCTCCGACATCGGCGAGAACGCTCTCCGGCGTCTCGTCATGCGCTCTCCCAGGCCTCGTTGACCGCTGTCACAGACGTGGTCAACCACTCCCACAGACCATGGAAATCTGTCGCGGCTGACTGATACAGGACTCATTCAGCATGATGCTCCTGTTCTTTACCACCTTGTTCGGTGGCGTTGTCTCGTCCTGTGCCATAAGGGATAGGGGCGAGACTGTAGTCATGAGATGAGCATGCCGCAGCAGTCTGTGCGATGGTGTGTTATAGGTCGGGTGAAAAATAGGGGGAAGACTGCTGTCTCCCCCCTGCTTGATTGTCTTTGATGCCTAAGGTCACTTCTCTGGCTGAGGAGTGTCGTCGGTCATGGATATGAGTGTGGA
Organism: Bacteroidaceae bacterium; assembly: GCA_024398405.1. Taxonomy (GTDB): domain Bacteria; phylum Bacteroidota; class Bacteroidia; order Bacteroidales; family Bacteroidaceae; genus Colivivens. The sequence goes on along the minus strand of JAKSJE010000038.1, from coordinate 19,116 downwards.
ATTGCCGCTCTGGAAGATTGTCTTCGCCATCTGCTGGATGTCAGCTGCGGTGACGCTGTTGACTACATCCGCATAGCCAGTGACGAAGTCCTTGTCCTCTGTCACTTTGTCGATGATGCTGCCGTGCCAGAAACCATTGGTCTTGATTTGCTCGTCGTACCTGCGGAGCATGTACTCGCGGACTTTCTGGAGGTTCTCTGCAGAAGGACCTTCGGCTGCCATCTGTCTCATGCCGTCAAGGATGATGCCCTCCATCTTCTCGCGCTTTGCGGGGGCAGTAGGGAGCACGACCTGAAGCGTGGCTTGTTTCTCAGGATAGGTGCTGATGACGGAGTTTACGCTGACACTGTATGAGCCGCCCTCGTCTTCACGCACGGTCTTGGTATAGACAATGTCCATAATCTGCTCGAGCATGGAGAGTACGATGGTGTTCTTGAGGTTCTCCGTCATCTCCGCGCTCCTGACGAACACACAGTAGGCCATAGGAGTCTCCTGCTTATTCTGGAATACGCAGATGTTCTCACCCTTCGTCGTCTTGAGGAGTCCTGGCTTATAGGTCTCCTTCTTCTTGCTTACAGGAAGTGAGCCGATGTACCGCTCAATCAGCGGCAGGGCTGTCTCGAGGTCGATGTCGCCAGTGAAGAAGAACTTGAAGTCGGCCGCATTGGCGAAACGCTCCTTGTAGATGGCGATAGACCGGTCATAGTCGAGACGTTCGAGGTCTTCCAGGTGAGAGCGGCGTGCGCGTATGTTGTTTTTATAGTAAACGCTGTAGATTGAATCCTGTAGAGCAGTCGTTGGCTGGAGTTCCTGGTTCTGTATATGAGTCTTGGTGCGCTCTATGAATGAGGTGTAGGCGTCGAGGTCCTTGCGTGGAGCCGTGAACTGGAGGTAGATGAGTTGGAGGAGGTATTCGAGGTCCTTTGTCACACAACTACCGCTGAGACCTTCGCTGCGTGAGCCGACGGACGGGTTGCAGCTTGCCTGATGGCCGGCGAGTTTCTTCTGGAGCTCAGTCGCTGAGAAATCGCCCCAGCCTCCGATGGACATGTTGTTGGTGAAGTTGCACTTCAGGAACTCGTCGTCAGAAGGATAGAGAGAGTAACCACCCCAGCTTGTCGCTGAGAAGCGGATGCTGTTTGGCTGGTAGTCAGTCTTTTTGACATATATCTCGATGCCGTTGGAGAGGGTGATGTGCTGACTGTCCCAAGGGCCGGCGGTCTGTTTCTTCACCTTTGACCCTTTCAGTGTGGTGATGTCAACCAATGGCTCGGTGCTGACTTCCTCAGTGTAAGCCTCGATGTTCTCAGCCTCCACCTCCTTCATGGCTTGAATAATCTCCTCCTTGGTAGGTGTCACGATGCCGTCCTTGTCAGGTAGCGTGAGCAGTATGGCGAGGTTCTGGTTGAGCGAGTCGGACTGGAAACCCTGGTTCACGATGGCCAGAGGAAGCTGGTCGATGAGCATCGGCATGGTGGTGTGACGCCATTCAATGCCAGTGACAGGCTCGTCATCGGTGAAGAGAGCGCAGAGTGCCTTGGCATGTGACGTGTTAGGAATCTTGTCGCGTTTCTCATACTGGTTGTCTAACTGTGACTTGTACTCCTCTCTGAAACGCAAGTACTCGCTCTCAGTGAAGCCGAATCTGTGAGCGCGGAGAATCTCGCGGTAGATGCCTTTGATGGCCTCCTTGTGTCCGTTGTCCTTGAACATAGCGATGCCCACGAAACTGTCCATGGTCTTCGAGACCATGTACTCAGTGTAACCGGCACCGCCGTTCACGAACGGAGCGTTCGGTTTCTGGATTATCTCGTTGATACGTTCGTTTAACATGGAGGCGATGGCGTCCTTCACGTAGTCAACGATGATGTATGCCATTGTCTTCTTTGTCTCGGCAGGGATGACATTCTGTTTCCACATCATCCTGACCGACGACTGAGGCATCTCCTTGTCCTTGGCGACAGCGACAATCGGCTCGCGGTTCTTCTGGACAGGGAAATAGACTCTCTCGGCGGGATTGACCGGCGCCGGGATATCAGCAAAGATGGCCTTGATTTTCTGCTCTATCTGATCGACATCGACATCACCCACCACTACCACGGCCTGGAGGTCCGGGCGATACCACTTGTGATAGTAGTCGCGGAGAGTCTGATACTTGAAGTTGAGCACCACGTCCATCGTACCGATAGGCAGGCGGTTGGCATACTTGCTGCCTTCGTAGAGGAGCGGAAGGGCTTGTTCGTATATACGCATCTGTGCATCTGAGCGCACACGCCACTCCTCGTTGATGACACCGCGCTCGTCGTCTATGTCCTTGTCAGTGAGGAGGAGGTCGTGACTCCAGTCATGAAGAATCATCAGGCATGAGTCGATGGCGGAAGGGACGGTGATGACAGGCACGTTATTGATGTTGTACACCGTTTGGTCGAAGCCAGTGCCCGCATTGAGGTCGGCTCCGAACTTCACGCCGATGGTCTCGAGATAACTGATAAGACCGTTGCCTGGAAAATGTGTCGTACCATTGAAGCACATGTGTTCGAGGAAGTGAGCCAGACCGCGCTGGTTGTCTTCCTCCTGCATACTTCCCACTTTCTGAGCGATATAGAAGTCTGCTCTCTGTTCAGGCCATTCGTTGTGGCGGATGTAGTAAGTCAGTCCGTTGGCGAGTTTGCCTGTCCTGACTTGAGGGTCGAGTGGTACGTCAGGCATCTGCTGGGCAGAAGCCACAGTGGTCAGCGCTACTATGAGCGCGAAAAACATAAAACACTTTTTCATCTTCATTATGTTGTTTATTAGTTGCTGTGAGTCTCTTTGGGCCGGGATGCGACCTCAGGGTACTCACGGACGGTTCAGTCTCATCCCATTAGACGCATTACTTGTCGGAATACTACACAATCTTGTCAGTAATTTTTCCTGAAGCTGTCGGGGATGTGGGAGTCATGCGCCTGATCGAGTGCGTGCTTCTCGTAATCGATGGTGTAGTGAAGTCCGCGGCTTTCCTTCCTCTCCAGTGCCTGACGGGTGATGAGATAGCCCACGTTAATCATGTTCCTGAGTTCGCAGATGTCCTTAGTCGCCTTGACTCTCTTGAAGAGGTGCTCTGTCTCTTCGTAAAGGAGGTCGAGACGTTCCCAGGCCCGATGGAGACGCAGGTCGCTCCTGACGATGCCGACATAGGTGCTCATTATCTGCTCCACCTCCTTCTCATCCTGAGCGATCAGCACCTTCTCTTCGTTCGATAGCGTTCCCTCGTCATTCCACTCCGGCACCTTGGTGTTGAAATCGTATTGGTCAATCACCTCCAGGGAGTGTTTTGCGGCAGCATCGGCATATACCACAGCTTCGATTAGGGAGTTACTTGCCAGACGGTTGCCACCATGGAGGCCTGTGCAGCTACATTCCCCGATGGCATAGAGCCGGCGGATGGTGGTCTCGGCGTTCAGGTTCACTTTGATACCACCACACATATAGTGGGCGCAAGGCACCACCGGTATATAGTCCTTTGTGATGTCGATGCCTATGCTCAGACATTTCTGGTAGATATTCGGGAAGTGGTGCTTCGTCTCTTCCGGGTCTTTGTGCGTCACGTCAAGACATACATGATCCAGTCCGTGTATCTTCATCTCCTTGTCGATGGCTCGCGCCACGATGTCGCGAGGAGCCAGCGAGAGCCGTTCGTCGTATTTCTGCATGAACTCCTCTCCGTCAGGCAGACGGAGTATGCCGCCATAGCCTCGCATCGCCTCCGTGATGAGATAGGCGGGATGGGTCTCCTTCGGATTGTAGAGTGCAGTGGGATGGAACTGTACGAACTCCATGTCCTTTACCATGCCCTTTGCCCTGTAAACCATGGCTATGCCGTCGCCAGTGGCGATGTCGGGGTTCGTAGTGGTCTTATACACGGCGCCGGTTCCTCCGGTTGACATGACGGTCACCTTGGCAAGGTATGTGTCGATCTTCTGCGTATCGGGGTTAAGGACGTAGGCTCCGTAGCACTCCTTGTCTGGTGTCCGCCTCGTGACCCTGACTCCGAGATGATGCTGGGTGATGATCTCAACCGCGAAATGGTTCTCCAGTATCTCTATGTTCGGATTGCTCCTGACCGCCTCAATCAAACCCCTCTGTATTTCGGCTCCGGTATCGTCAGCATGGTGGAGAATCCTGAACTCAGAATGGCCGCCTTCTTTATGGAGGTCGAACTTGCCATCTTCATTCCTGTCGAAATTCACACCCCACTTCACCAGTTCCTCAATCTGTGCCGGTGCGTGCCTGACAACCTGCTCCACCGCCTCGAGGTCACTGATGAAGTCGCCTGCCACCATCGTGTCATGGATATGCTTCCTGAAGTCATCAACCAAAAGGTTAGTGACTGAGGCGATACCGCCCTGCGCTTTGGCTGTGTTGGCCTCCTCTATCGTCGTCTTGCAAAGTATCGCTATCTTGCCTTTATTCGCTCTCGCCACTTTGAGCGCGTAACTCATTCCTGCTACTCCTGAGCCGATGATGAGAAAATCGAATTCGCGAACCATAAGTCTCTTTTTGAATATTTGTCGCGAAATTATAAAAAAAATAGGAGTTAGTGTGCAGGTATTACTGGTTTTTTGTTATATTTGCAGAAATTTTCGGACTAATGAGCAAGTGCATTCTTTTTTTGATGTCCATCGTGTGGTTCTACCGTCTTCCAGTATATTCACAGACTCTCTCTGCCCAGGCATGGGACAGTATCGCGGTATGCCGCATGGACTCCTTGTCGAGAGAGGCCGACGACTCGCCTTATTTCACAGGAATCTGTGTCTATGATCTCACGTCTGACTCCCTTCTCTATGGGAAGAACCATCATAAACTCATGCGTCCGGCATCGATACTGAAACTAATCACTGCTATATCCGCCCTTGACCAGCTCGGTCCTGACTATCCGTTCGAGACTCGTGTGCGAATCTGCGGGACACTCGTCCGGAATGGTTCTGGCCACACGACACTCCGTGGTCGCATAACCGTTCGTGGCAGCATGGATCCGCTCGTGCGTCAGGGAGACCTGCATTGTGTCATCGACACGCTCCGCCGATTAGGCGTGGACAGACTCGAAGGCGGTATATTCGCTGACCGAAGCATGAAACGCGACACCACCACGTTGGGACCTGGATGGTGTTGGGACGATGACAATCCTCGGCTTGACCCTATGCTGAATATCTCGGTCGGGAAACTGGCGTCATCAGTCAGACAGGCCGGCATCGAGGTAGTCCGGGATGACAACACACCTTCGGAGCCTGTCATCTCCGACTTCGTATGTGCCAGCCATACCGTCAACCAAGTGCTTCAGAGAATGATGAAGAACAGTGACAACCAACATGCCGAGAGCATGATGTGCCTGTTGGGCTCGCTTGCCAGAGGCAACAACACCGAAAAAGACCGGGTCGGTCAGATAAGGAAGACGATAGCCAAGACCGACCAGCCTTACTCTTCGGTGGATATTTCAGATGGCAGCGGACTGTCACTGTACGACTATGTCACCCCTCGTATGATAATCGCCTTTCTCAAATATGCATACCAGAACGACAAAATACGCTCGGCACTTCTGCCGTCACTGCCCATTGCAGGCAAGGACGGCACCCTCGCTAACCGTATGCGCACCTCGTCAGGCGCCCTCAACGTCCGCGCCAAGACGGGGACCGTAAGCCACGTGGCCTCACTCGCAGGTTATCTGACAGCACCGACAGGCCATACTCTCGCTTTCGTAATCATATCAAACGGCTCTCGCAGAGCGGCGTCCCCGCGAAACCTACAGGACAGCCTCTGCAAGATACTTACTCAATAGTCATTTAAGGTGGGTTCTAAAAATTCACCGAATGGATAATAAATTTCACAACTATGGGTGATATTGTTCTTTTCTGCGCTTTTGGATTTGTTCCTGCATCCAGGGTGTCGCTCCGCTTGCCCTGGGCTATGAGTGGATTAGCCTTTCAGGCTGCATCGGGCTGAGGGCTCACATGCGTGAGCTTTTATCCTTGTTTAGGGCTGAGGGCTCCTTCCGCACAGCAACCTGCTCGGAACAAACCTCAAAATCGCAAGAAATGAATTTATAGAACCCACCTTAACCAAAACATAGCGTACAATGGGAAAACAGAGTCTTTTATTAACTTTCGGCCTTTGGCTTTCGGTTTTCGGCTCGCATGGCTTCGCACAGTCCAAGGCGGACACTCCGCTCATGGGCTGGAGCAGTTGGAACACCTTCGGACTTGGCATCACCGACTCACTGATATGCCAGCAGGCGGATGCGATGGTCAGCACAGGTCTTGCTGATGCTGGCTTCAAGTACATCAACATCGATGACGGATATTTCGGACTCCGTGATTCAGTGACCGGTCATCTGCTCATCCAGCCTCACAAGTTCCCACACGGAGTCAAGTGGGTGGCCGATTACATTCATTCCAGAGGCCTGAAGGCAGGTATATACAGCGACGCCGGAGACAACACCTGTGGAAGCGGCAACGGCCGAGGCGATAAATGGGGCATGGGCGTGGGACTCTATGGTCATGAGCAGGAAGACCTCGACTATTTCTTCAAGGAGATGGATTTCGACTTCATCAAGGTCGATTTCTGTGGTGGGATGCATCTGCGTCTGGATGAGCAGAAACAATACACCACCATAGCCGACGCCATCAAGAGGACCGGCAAGAAAGACGCCCGCATGAACGTGTGCCGTTGGGCATACCCTGGCACATGGATAAGCGGTGTGGCTGAGAGTTGGAGGACCACCGGAGACATCAACTGCAGTTGGCGTTCTGTACGTGCCATCGTGGCAGAGAACCTCTACTTGTCCGCATATTCGTCGAAAGGTCATTACAACGACATGGATATGCTTGAGGTGGGGCGAGGACTGTCCGAGGTCGAGGACCAGACCCATTTCGGTCTCTGGTGCATCATGAACTCACCGCTTCTCGTTGGTTGTGACATGAGGAACATCAAGCCCGCTCCACTCGCACTGATGAAGAACCCTGAACTCATCGCCCTGAATCAGGATCCTCTCGGCCAGCAGGCTTATGTCGTGAAGAAGACCGACGGTTGCTTTGTCCTCGCACGCGACCTCAAAAAGGCGCATGGCAAGGTTCGTGCTTTTGCCGTCTATAACCCTACGGACGAGGCTCACACCGTAGAGGTCATACTCTCGGACCTGGAACTTGGCGGCAGATACACCCTGCGTGAACTGATCTCGCGCCAGGACGTGAATGGCGGTTCGCTGTCCGTCTCCGTTCCCGCACACGGAACGAAGATATTCCGTATCAAGGCTTCCGAACGACTGGAACGTCGTGTATATGAAGCCGAGACCGGATTCATAGAGGCTTATCAGGAAATCCGAAACAACCAACAGGAGAAAACCGGCATCTATGAATACGATGACCATTGCAGTGGTGGGATAAAAGCCACATGGCTCGGAATGAGCGACAGGAACTCACTACAGTGGAGGAACGTGTATAGCAAGAAAGGAGGTGACTATACCGTCACAGTCGTTGAGGCTGACGGTGTACAGAACGGACTCCGCCACTACCACATAGAAGTCAACGGTCAGGATCTCGGCGACTTCACATCAAAGGACAATACCGTCACTGTCAGGCTGGAAAAGGGGGAGAACACCATACGTCTCTACAACAAGACCGACTGGATGCCTAATATTGATTACATCACCGTGGAGAAATGAACAAGTCTATGAGAAAGATCATATTTGCTTTTTGCTCTTGCCTTCTGTCCGTGGGTATGAGTGCTCAGGACATGCTTTGGTATGACGCACCCGCATCTCACTGGCTCGAGGCACTGCCGGTGGGCAACAGCCGGATGGGTGCGATGGTTTATGGCGGAGTGTCCGACATGGTCATCCAGCTCAACGAGGAGACTTTCTGGAGCGGAAGTCCTCACAACAACAACAGTCCGACTGCGCTCTCTCATCTTCAGGAGGTACGGCAGCTGATTTTCGACGGTCAGGAGGAGAAGGCGGCCGATGTGGTGAACAGGGAGTTCATCAAGGGTCCGCACGGAATGCGTTTCCTTAATCTCGGCAACGTCAGTTTCCACACTGACTTCCAGTCGGAGGCCACGTCGTACCGTCGTCAGCTCGACCTCCGCAACGCCATTGCCACCACATCGTTCGAGGTCGCCGGCAGGAAAATCGTACGTGAGGTGTTCGCCTCGATGACCGAGAAGGTCATAGTGGTTCATTACAATACCGCAGAAGACTTCCGTGACACGCTGTTCACTGTCAAGGGCGACAGTCAGGAAGGCATAGAGGGCAAACTCACCGCTGAGGTCCGCACACTGGTGCTCAAGGAGAAAGACGCCACTACCATCCTCATCTCAGCAGCAACCAACTTCGTGAATTATCATGATATATCAGGTGACGCATCCGCCAAGAACGAACAGTATCTGTCCGGGGCGAGGAGGTACACCTACGACCAACTCCGCGACCGTCATATCGCTGCCTACCGCAATCAGTACGACAGGGTCTCTCTCTCCCTCGGAGTCAAAGCCGACAATGAGAAGTTCGACCTACTGCCTACGCCGAAACGTCTTGACAGTTTCAAGGACACTCATGACTTGGGCATGGTCAGTCTCCTCTTCAATTATGGTCGCTATCTGCTCATTTCCTCCTCTCAGCCAGGAGGTCAGGCCGCCAACCTCCAAGGGGTGTGGAACGACAAGGCAAACGCACCTTGGGACAGCAAATACACCATCAACATCAATGCGGAGATGAACTACTGGCCTGCTGAGGTGTGTGGTCTCAGTGAATGTGCTGAACCGTTGTTCACTATGATTCGCGACCTCAGCGAGACCGGCGCCGTTACCGCCCGCGAGATGTATGGGTGCGGAGGTTGGATGGCTCACCACAACACCGACATCTGGCGCATTGCCGGACCGATTGACGGTGCAGAATGGGGCATGTTCCCTAACGGAGGTGCATGGCTCACCACACATCTGTGGGAACATTATCTTTTCACCCTCGACCGTGATTTCCTCCGCTCCTATTACCCAGTCATCAAGGGCGCGGCTGAATTCTATCTTGACTACATGGTGAAAGACCCTCGCACAGGCTATATGTCCGTCGTTCCTTCGGTCAGTCCTGAGCACGGACCCGTGGGCAAGCGCACTGCCATCACCTCTGGTTGCACCATGGATACCCAGATAGCGCACGACGCACTGAGCCAAGCGCTTCAGGCTGCCAAGGTGCTCGGAGTAGATGCGGATTTCCAACAGAAGACCGAGAGACTCATCGCCCAGCTTCCTCCGATGAAGGTCGGACAGTACGGCCAGCTTCAGGAGTGGCAGCAGGATGGTGACGACCCACGCGACCAGCATCGTCATATATCACACCTCTACGGACTCTATCCCTCAAACCAGATAACCCCTCGTACTCCAGAACTCTTCAATGCGGCTCGTACCACCCTTGAGCAACGGGGCGATCAGGCTACAGGATGGAGTCTGGGATGGAAGACGAATTTCTGGGCCCGGATGCAGGACGGAAACCACGCTTTCCGCATCCTCTCGAACATGCTCATGCTACTTCCCGATGACCGCTCACAGTTCCGTTACCCTAACGGCAGGACTTATCCCAACCTCTTCGACGCACATCCACCGTTCCAGATCGACGGTAACTTCGGCGCCTGTGCCGGTATCGCGGAGATGCTTCTCCAGAGTCATGACGGCGCCGTACATATACTGCCCGCCCTTCCTGATGAATGGAAGGAAGGGTGTGTGAAAGGACTGCGCGCCCGGGGTGGGTTCGTGGTTGACATCACTTGGAGCCACGACTCCGGCAAGTTGGCTGTCGATGTGGCTGTCACCTCACTTCTCGGCCAGCCGCTTACGATTCGTCTGCTTGGGTATGATTACAAATATGCCATGACCCAGGCAGGACAGATAATACACATGAGTAAATAGAATATCAACTTACAAAACAACCATTTATGATTAACTCAAAACAACTCAATGCAATCTGCGCTGTTCTTTTCGGCTTCTTCGTAATGGGGTTCTGTGACATAGTCGGGATTTCCTCTGATTATGCGAAGGAGGCCTTCAGATGGTCTGATACCATGGCGGGGTTAGTTCCTTCCATGGTGTTCGTATGGTTCCTTTTCCTTGGTGTGCCGGTCGGTGTCTTGATGAACAGATGGGGTCGCAAGAACACTGTCCTCATCAGCATGGCAGTGACGGTGGTCGGAATGCTTGTTCCGCTTATCTTCAAAGAGAGCTGGGCCTGCATCATAGGCTACGCTCTCCTCGGAATCGGCAATGCCATCCTTCAGGTGTCGCTCAATCCGCTTCTCAGCAACGTCGTGACAGACCCTAAACTGATGACCAGCAGTCTCACTGCCGGTCAGGTGGTCAAGGCCGTTAGTTCGTTCGTAGGTCCGTTCATCATGCTATTTGCGGTCAACGTGCTCGGCGGAGGTGACAAAAGCAACTGGTATCTTGCCTTCCCCGTCCTCGGTGTCATCACATTGGTCTCTGGCCTTTGGCTGATGTTATCACCTATCAAGGACGAGAGGAAGGATGCAGGTAAGGTGCAAGGTGAGAGCAATGGCATAGGCGCTACGTTTGCGCTTCTCGGCAATCCGTTCATCCTCATGATGTTCTTCGGAATCTTTTTCGTAGTGGGCATCGATGTCGCTACCAATTTCGTAAGCAGCAAGGTGCTTATCCAGCGTTTCAGTTGGGAAATAGCTGACGCCGGTGTCGCTCCGCAGATTTATTTCATCAGCCGTACCATCGGTGCGTTCCTCGGTGTGTTCTTCATGACCAGAATTAAAGAGACGACCTATTTCCGTTGGAACATCATCATCTGTATCGTGGCCATTCTCATCCTTGCCTTCTCGCCAGTCCAGAGTGCCACACTCGACCTCGTCTGCATCGGCGCCATCGGTTTCCTGTGCAGTTGCATCTTCCCTATCATCTACAGCATGGCACTCCAGGCTGAGCCAGATAAGGGCAACCTCATCTCAGGCCTTATGATCACAGCAGTGGCAGGAGGTGGCGCAGTGACTCCGTTCATTGGATGGGCTACTGAGACATTCCAGACCATAACGGCAGGGGTCTGCATACTACTCATATGTGCTGTGTACCTCACAATCTGTTCTTTCAAGAAAGTTAAATAATGGTGAAATAATAACTTCGGAAAGATTTGGTATGTATTTTTGAGATATTTCCGCGCTGTCCAGAAGGAGTATGGCGGGCTATATGACTGATGGGCAGTGCGAAAATAGCCAAAAAGGCAACCAAGGCTGAAAGAAAACATCATGCAAAGAAATATAGGTGGCTATTTTTTCACCTAAATAGACAATAACCAATAAAGGTGGGTTCTATAAATTCACCGAATAATACAAATTTATCAAACATGGGTGACATAATTCTTTTCAGCGCTTTTGGCTTTGTTCCGGCATCTTGCTGTTTGTCAGTCAGTCATTATGCCCGCATAATTCCTTCCTTCCGCACAGCAACCTGTTCGGAACAAACCTCAAAATCGCAAGAAATGAATTTATAGAACCCACCTAAAACAGAAACAATCAATCAGTATATGTATTCATTAGGTATGGACATAGGCGGTACCAACAGCGTGTTCGGTATCGTCAGTGAAGACGGTCGGATTGTCAAGTCCGGTTCCGTAAAGACAAAGGCTTATAATGATTTCCTCGATTATGTGGAGGCAGTGTGCGACGGTATCCGCCCTCTCGTCGAGGAGGTTGGTGGTTTTGCCAACATAGGCTCCTTCGGTATCGGTGCGCCGAACGGCAATTTCTACAACGGCACCATCGAACTCGCTCCGAACCTACCATGGAAGGGCATACTTCCGCTGGCACAGGCTTTCCGCGAACGTCTCGGGGTGCCTGTCGCCGTCACCAACGATGCCAATGCGGCTGCGGTGGGCGAGATGACCTACGGTGCCGCCCGTGGGATGAGGCATTTCATCGAGATCACTCTTGGCACAGGTGTTGGCTCTGGCATCATCATCGATGGCAAGTTGGTCTATGGTCACGATGGGTTCGCCGGTGAGCTCGGGCATGTGGTCGTAGAGCGCGGCGGACGTTCCTGTGGTTGTGGCAACAAGGGCTGCCTTGAGACCTACTGCTCAGCCACCGGTGTGGCGCGGACAGCAAAGGAACGTCTTGAGACCAGCAAGGAAGACAGCCTTCTCCGTGCCATAACTGACCGCCCTATCGAGTCGAGGGATGTCTATGATGCAGCCGTCAAAGGTGACAGAATCGCTCTTGAGATCTTCGAATACACCGGCCGCATACTTGGTGAGGCTCTCGCCAACTTCGTCGCTTTCTCCGCACCGGAGGCAATCGTGCTCTTCGGAGGACTAACGAAAGCCGGTGACTATATCATGAACCCGGTGCGTCGTGCTATGGAGGACAATATCAACGTGCTTTGGCGCGGCAAGGTGAAACTCCTCATAAGTCAGTTGAAGGAAGCGGATGCTGCTGTCCTCGGTGCTGCGGCCGTCGGTCAGTCCACTTGCCGCTCCTGACGTGGCCTATCCATGATTCCATCCGTGCAGTCGTTTGAGTTTCCTTGGTCATTGCTGCTGGCGGTGTCATTTCTGCTGGCGGCCGGACTTTTGCATCGTCTTGCCAGAGGCACGAAGACGGTCATGGCTCTGCGATCCGCACTCACTTCCCGCATACTGTTAGGAATAGGAGCAGTACTGTTGGCAGTGGAAGGCACTTTCTCGGTGTCCATCCACTGTTCTGCGTTTTTCGCCGCCTACGTCCTCCTGCTCCTTCTGTCGTTGGCTCTCGTCATTCTGGACACCGCTGCCAAGCATGGGCGTCTCGGAGGCATTCTCAGTCATCTTGGCTTTTTCATCATACTGTGGGCCGCCTTCTTCGGTGCCCCCGACGTCCGACGTTGCAGGATGATGATTCGTCAGAGTGAGACGACCTCTATCGCTTATACTGACAAGAGCGTGTTGGTTCCGTTGCCGTTCAGCATCAGGCTTGACCGGTTCGATACTGATTATTACGACACCGCCCCGCAGTCACCCAAGCAGTTCCGGAGCGTTCTGTCAGTCGATGGCGAACGGATGGTGACAGCCGTCAACTCCCCTTGCGACATCGATGGCTATACGGTCTTCCAGGACGGCTATGACTCCCTCGGAGGAGATTATTCCATTCTGCTACTGGTACGTGACCCCTGGCTACCTGTCGTCTTTTTCGGCATGGCGGTACTGGCGGCCGGTGCCGTACTGTTGCTCTTCGGCAAATGGAATCTGAAGGTCACGCTCCCGCTGACAGCAGTCCTGACGGTTTCCTTCACTCTGCTGTCTGTCTATCGAATCAACTTCCTGACACTCATGCCGGCACTCCGCTCATGGTGGTTCCTGCCACATCTTTGTCTCTACATGATTGCCTATTCACTCATGGCTGTTGCTGTCGCCATCGGCCTGGCCGGTACTTTCCGGCTGAGGCTGCCTGACTCTCTCGCACACGGGATTGAGAACGGTCTCATGCGCTCGTCATCCGCACTTCTCGTCCTCGGGATGCTCACTGGCTCCGTCTGGGCACGTCAGGCATGGGGTGACTACTGGACCTGGGACCCCAAAGAGAACTGGGCTGCCGTGACCTGGCTCGTTTCACTGATTCACATCCATATCCCCCGCCACCATCACAGGTGGAGACTCGCTATCCTCCTTCTTGCTTTTCTCGCGTTACAGGTCACTTGGTACGGAGTCAACTATCTGCCATCGGCGTCTGACAGCCTTCACACATATGGAACGTCCTATCAGATACCATCAAACTGAGCAAATCATCACAACGAATATGAATTACAAGATATCGCAGGACATACTTACAATCTGTCTTCCGGAAAGAATCGATACCAGTACCGCATCCGATATCGGTGCTGAACTCAACGGGATATGCAGTTCCCATCCGCATTCCGAACTTATCCTTGACGCTTCCGCCACGACATACATCGCTTCCAGCGGCTTGCGTATCATCCTCATCCTCGCGAAGCAGAACCGTCAGATGCGGGTCATAGGGACTCAGCCCAATGTGTTCAGTGTGTTCGACATGACCGGCTTCACCCGCATCGTCAAGATAGAGAAGGCCCTGCGCAGGATTGAGCTCCGGGAAGAGAACCTCCTCGCCCTCGGCGGCAATGGGGCGGTGTATCGTCTTAGCGACGAGGAGATAGTGAAGGTGAACTTCAAACCCGTTATGCGCGAGGAACTGCAAAAAGAGATTGACTCATCGCAGGAGGCACTTATCTGCGGAGTGCCGACCGCCATCAGCTATGATGTGGTCGATTGTGGCGAAGGCAGGTTGGGCACTGTCTATGAAGCCATCAAGAGCGACAACCTCAGTTGCCTTGTCATGAAGTGTCCGGACAGGTTCGATGAACTGGTGGATCAGTATGTGTCCTTGCTCCACACCGTGCATTCCAACAACTCAGCCCCTGCCAACCTTCCTAAGACCAAGGCAGTCATGGCGGCTCATCTTGAGAACCTCCGTGACACCAAACTACCTTCGGCGAAAATCGACACCCTGCTCCGGTTGCTCGATGTCATACCTGAGGCCGACACGTTAGTCCACGGCGACTGCCATCCGAAGAATGTCATGATGATGAACGGCGAATTGCTCTACATCGACATCGCCGACATCTCCATCGGGCATCCCATGGTTGACTTCCTGATGTACGCTGTCATCTCGCGACCTCTCACCGGCTCTATTCCTGAGACGATGCTAGAACAGGTCACGGGCTTCACCCATGATGTACGGGAGCGTTTCTTCTTCCAGACGCTGAAACGCTACTTCGGTTACGACGACACCCGCGTGGAATGGTTGCTCCAGTTGCTTGACAATATGGGCATGCTCATCATGGCAACGTCAATACTCCACCTTATCGTCAAACCAGAACTCTATGAAGCCGAAGTCGGATACATAAGCCGCTATGCTGACCGTCTCGACTCCGGTCTGTTCGACCGACTGAGGACCGACCTCCTCTCTTGGGCTGAGGACTTCCGAGGTACGGAAAGCCTCTCCTCCTACTGAACGAACATCCTATTGGTTTCCCACAAGAAGAAAGAAACATAACGAACCATGAGCACGTACAGAACATCCCTGAATTCCTAATCGCATCGGTGACAATATGGATATCACGTTGGTTTGGCATCAGATAGCTGATGCTTTTGTTAAGAACATGATTGTCGAGGACAGGTATATGCTTATCCTCGACGGACTGCTGACCACCGTACTCATAACGGTTCTCGCATCAGTCATAGGAACTATACTCGGCGGTCTTGTCTGCTGGATGAGGATGAGCAGCATCAGAATCCTCAGCAAAATTGCCAAGTGCTATGTTGATATCATGCGTGGCACACCAGTACTGGTGCTCCTCATGATAATGTACTACATCGCACTCGCGCCAGTAGTCGAGTCAGCGGTGTTGGTGGCTGTCATCACGTTCTCCATGAACGCCTCAGCCTATATATGCGAGATGCTGCGTTCCGGAATCGAGGGAATCGACAAGGGGCAGTCCGAGGCCGGGCTCTCCTTGGGCTTCAACAGCAGGCAGGCCTTCTTCCACATCGTGCTCCCACAGGTCGTGAGGAACATAATGCCAGTCTATCACGGAGAACTCATAAGCCTGCTCAAGAGCACTTCCATAGTCGGCTACATCGCCATCATGGATATGACCAAGGCCTCCGACCTCATACGGTCCAGGACCTTCGACGCATTCTTCCCTCTGATAATCGTAGCCATCCTCTATTTCGTCCTGGCTTGGCTGCTCGGCATCCTGCTCAACGCAGTCGCCAAGAGAAAACCGAAGAGGCTCATACCCGCCCTCGCCGTAGTCGCGGTGGTACTGGGTGTGGCTTACGGCTACGGCTCCGCAGGACAATCAGACAGAGACTCGTCGGAACAGTCCGCCATGTCCTTCAGAACCATCGAGGACATTGCCGACCATGGGAGCGTGGCTGTGATGGAGGGCTCCATCTACGACATCGAATACTCGAAGAGATTCCCCAAAGCCGTGATACACAGGGTGAAGAACATCTCCGAGGCGGCGGAGTTCGTACTGTCCGGCAAGGCAACCGCATTGATCGCACTCGATGTGCAGACCAAGTACGTCATCAGGGAAAACCCATCAATGATAGAGATAGACTCGCTGTTCTCCGCTTCCATGGGGGCTGGTTTCATGAAAGGCTCTCCGCTAAGAAGACAATTCAACGACTTCCTCCGAGAACTGAGACAGAAGTCTGACTACAAAGATATGATACACAGGTGGATAGAATGCGACCTGGACACCGTGTCAATGCCCGACCTCAGCATGCCTGTCAACGGAGAGCCGGTGATTATGGCCATCACCGGTACGCAGACTCCTATGAATGTGGTACGAGGGGATGAATACGTGGGGTTCGACATCGAACTGGGAATGCGCTTCGCCAAGTATATCAACAAGCCGCTGAAACTCGAAGTCACCACCTTCCAGGGGCTTATACCCGACCTGACCACCGGCAGGGTCGATATGGCTGTCAGTGACCTCATCATCACACCTGAGCGGGCGGAGGAAATCGACTTCTCCGACATCTACTATGACAGCTACGCTTCCATCGTCATGCTGAAAACAACATACGAGGGCATCGTCGAGACCGAGAAACATTCATACGGCATAGTCATCATACTCCTGACGATGGCAGCGGTCTATACCGTCTGCTCATACCGTAGGAAAGCCGTCTTCAGGAAGAAGGTGGATGAGTATATGAACGACAATGGCGAGAACCAGAACCACCCCGAGACAGGTGACGTCCTCATACGCATATCCGGACTGGAGAAGCGTTTCGAGCAGGGTCTCACCGTGTTGAACGGCATCGACGCAGAAGTTAGGAAGGGCGAGGTGATATCTGTCATCGGACCGTCAGGTACCGGCAAGAGCACCTTCCTACGTTGCCTCAACCTGCTTGGCAAGCCCACCGGCGGCAGCATCATGATAGGAGGGAAGGACATCCTCTCGCCGTATGCCGACGTGCCGATGCTGCGAAGAAGGATGGGCATGGTGTTCCAGTCATTCAATCTCTTTGAGGGCATGAGCGTGCTCGACAACATCACACTCGCCCCTGTCAGACTGCTCGGCAGAAAACGGCAGGAGGCGAACGGACTTGCTATGGAACTGCTCAGGACAGTCGGTCTCGCAGAGAAGGCAAACGCATTCCCAAGCCAACTTTCGGGAGGACAGAAACAGCGTATCGCCATCGCACGCGCACTGGCGATGGAGCCCGACATACTCCTCTTCGATGAACCTACATCAGCATTGGATCCCACTATGGTGAGCGAAGTGCTCGGGGTCATACATCAATTAGCGAAGCGGGGCATGACGATGATTGTAGTCACCCACGAGATGCGCTTCGCGCGGGAGGTGTCCAACAGGGTTTTCTTCATGGCTGAAGGACATATCTATGAAGAGAATAGTCCAGACCAACTCTTCGACAATCCTCAGAAAGAACTTACGAAGGTTTTCATTAACCAGATACGGGAGTTCAACTACATAATCGAGACAGACAACTACGACTACTACGGCATGATGGGCAGCATTATCGTATTCGCCGAAAAATACAATATGTCCCACCGAGCCATAAGGAATCTGAGGCTTGCGGTTGAAGAGTCACTAACCATCATGGGAGCACCTGTCGGCACAGAGATAAAAGCGTCATATTCAGAACGTACGATGGAACTGTCCGTGCGAATCTATGTACCAAAGGTAATCCCGGAAAGTCAGTTCGACACCGAGGGTAACAGCATCTCCAGTTCCATCATACGAGGTATCAGTTCACGATTCGACCTCTCCACCTCAGATGGACACACAGCACTCACCCTCACACTGAACCAGTAACAGCCACACGCATCTCAACAGTTTAGTAATGGTGAAATAATAACTTCCAAATCTGAAAGAAAACATCATGCAAAGAAATTTAGGAAGTTATTTCTTCACCATTACTTAGGTGGGGTCTATAAATTTGGCGCTTTTAACGTGGCGGCAAAACGGAGAGACAAGATTTTCAGTCTTTCCCTTTGCGTGTTAGGAATAAATTCGTATCTTTGCACTTTCGGGAGCATAGTGGGAATCTCATCCCACATAACAATCATACGAATATGAGTAGATTCAGATATCCGGTGGATACCGACCAGTTCCAAAGAATCAGGGAACAGGGACTATTGTATGTTGACAAGACGGACAAGATGTACGATCTCGCTGGCAAGTATAGATATGTATTCCTTGCCCGTCCTCGCCGGTTCGGCAAGTCGCTGCTGTGCAACACCTTCAAGGCCTACTTCAAGGGGCAGAGGGAACTGTTCGAGGGGCTGAAGGTGATGGAACTGGAGAAAGAGTGGAAGACATATCCCGTGCTTCACTTCATCATGAGCGGACTGAAGAACTGCAGTATAGAGGACGCAAAAGGTAAATTAGGGTTACTCATTTCCAAATACGAAAAAGAATTTGGAAGCAATGAGGCCGAACATACACCTGGTGCTCGTTTTAGTGGCCTGATACACCGTGCATACGAACGAACCGGCGAGAAGGTGGTTGTCATACTTGACGAATACGATTCTCCTATCATGCGGCTGATGTATGAGGGCACGAAGTTGGAGGAAATGCGCTCGATGCTTCGCGAGTTCTATCAGGTGCTGAAGGATGAGGGCGAGTATCTGCGGTTCGTCTTCATCACCGGCGTGACGAAGTTCTCTCAGCTCAGCATTTTCTCCGAACTGAACAACCTGAACCAGATATCCTTGGACAATGAATACTCTGGTCTTTGCGGCATAACACAGAAAGAACTGGACACGACCATGCGTCCCTGCATAGAGGAGTATGCCTTGCGACTTGGAATCACAACCGACGAGGCCTATGCACTGCTGAAGAAGAACTATGACGGCTATCATTTCGCCCCAAACGGAGAGAATGTCTATGCCCCGTTCAGTTTGCTCAAGGCTCTCGATAAGGGTACGGCAGACCACTACTGGTTCGAGTCGGGAACATCGAGTTCATTACTGGAGCACCTCAGGCATTTCCCGATCACCCGTGCCCTGGATTACGATGGCGTGGCAGTGAGCGAGAACGAGTTCAGCATCC
>JAKSJE010000037.1 GCA_024398405.1 Bacteroidaceae bacterium | reverse complement strand
TGTTCTATGAATTCCACGCCATAGGAGCGCCCAGCAGATGCGCCGACATCGCTCACCCACGTCGCCGACATCGCTCACCCACGTCGCCGACAACGCTCACCCACATCGGCGAGAACGCTCACCCACGTCGGCGAGAACGCTCTCCGACACCTCGTCATGCGCTCTCCCAGGCCTCGTTGACCGCTGTCACAGACGTGGTCAACCACTCTCACAGACCATGGAAATCTGTCGCGGCTGACTGATACAGGGCTCAGTCAGCATGATGTTACTGCTCTTAGCCACCTTGTCGGTTGGACTTCGGTCTTCCTCCGTCGCACCTCGGCAGAGATTGAGCAGGTCCATCTCTGCTCTCGGTTTGTTGTCGGCTGGAGTTGTGTCTTTAGGTGGGTTCTATAAAGGGGTGTTCTATAAATTCCACGCAAATGAAAGATTGACATGAGCTATGTGTGTTATTGCTATTTTGATGCAGCAAAGTCAATCATTTATTCCATCTACCAAGTCCATGCTCTGGCATCTGCCGTCTGTCAGGCTGCGAAGTGGGTTATCAACGGAAAAAAGCACACAACGACATATTCTGCTGAAAATTCTGCTAAAAATTGATGACACAAATAGAAAAACAACCAAAAATGTTGTCCTATCGGATTTTTTTGTGTAAATTTGCAACTGGAAACTTTATCGAACGCATATTAACATAAGTAAAAAGAATAGGTATCGGCGTTCTTGTCTTCTGTCTGGCAGATGGAAAAGACTATGGATGTATGAGGCAACTGGAACGAATGCAAGTCATTTTCTCAATTACATGATTGCAGGACACCGTACAACAAGAAAGGCTAAATAACGAGAAAGGTAGAATGACAAACCACCTAAAGAAAATACCGATAGGGAAAGCGGTAATCCTCGCGCTGCTGGGCTTTTGCGCGATAACACCGTCAGAGATGACAGCCCAGAGCATCGCCATTCACAACAACATCGTGTATGATATGGCAAAATCATTGTCTCTCGGAACTGAGATATCCCTCAAGCCGCGTACCACGCTGGAACTCTATGGCAGCGTGAGACCGTGGAAGGAGACAAGTTCGGAAATCAACAAGCACTGGTTAGTACAGGCTCAATACCGGTTCTACACCTGCCAGAAATACAACGGCTTCTACTGGGGACCTTATATCCATGGCGGAGAGTACAACATGGAGAATCCGGATTTACCGTTTGACCTCCTCAAAGGCATCGGCGGAGCCAGGTACGAAGGGTGGCTCGTGGGCGGAGGACTCGGCATCGGCTATGAGTTCGCCTTGGCAAAGCATTTCAACATCGGCATTGAGGCAGGCGGAGGCTACACCTACCTCGATTTCGACAAATACAACTGCGGCACATGCGGGTTCAAGACCGATGAAGGCAACTACAACTACTGGGGAGTGTCGAAACTCGGCCTGAACTTAATCTATCTATTCTGATCATCATGAGAAAATACACCTTATTTATATTGCTCCTATACATGTGGCAGGCTTCCGTCAATGCCCAGCAGTACTCATCCGCCACGAGTGACGGCGTATCCTACCTGATGAAAGTCAAGGATGCCACCATAGAGAACCTCAACGGAGTGGTTGCGGTCAGAATCTTGTTCGATGCCCTTCAGGACATCCCGTCAAGGCAGTCAGTGGTGCTCATACCTGAGCTTGTTGACACGGCAAGAGGCAAACGGGCCGAACTGCCGGCCATATACCTCAACAGCAGGAACCAGCAAATCTACTATGAGCGCAATCTCAGAACCAAACAGCCTGACGTCCTCTCACTAAGGAAGAAGAACAACAAGCCCCTCACAGTTGACTACCTCAGAACCATCCCTTACGAGGGATGGATGGAGAACTCCGTCCTGAGACTCAGGAAAGAGAGTTGCAGTTGCAACATCCACAACGACCGCGGCGAAGATTTCCTCTGTAGGTTCAAAGAGGAGAAAGTCATCAGGGAATTCAGGCTCTACCCTGCATACAAAGTCCCTAAGGCGGAAGAAGTGAAGATAAGGAACGAGAAAGGCTCTGCCTACCTGTGCTTCGTGGTTGACAAGACCGACATCAGACCGGACTACATGTCGAACCCGACTGAACTCGCCAAGATCCGCACGTCAATCAATCTCGTCAAGAACGATCCTAACGTGGAGATCAAGGAACTGACCATCAGTGGCTACGCCTCTCCTGAAGGCAATCTGGCCCATAACATCGAGCTCAGCCAGGGACGTACCGAGTCACTGAAAGCCAGGATAGAGCGAAGCGGCATCATCAAGGGAGTCAGTATCAAGGCCCAGAGCTTAGGTGAGAACTGGGAGGGATTCAGGGAATATCTCAACACCCACAGCGATGTGCCCCAGAGAAGCCAGCTCCTCGCCATCATGAACGAGAGCATCGACGTGGACGCGAAGGAGAAGAAGATGAAGAGTGAGGCCGCAGAAGGATTCAGATACTGCCTGAGGAACTGCTTCCCCGGATTGCGCAGGACTGACTACAACATCAGTTACGTCGTAAGACCGTTCACTCTCGAAGAGTCGGAAGAGATATTCAAAACCCGTCCTACGAACCTCAGCCTCAACGAGATCTACCGTCTCGCGGACAAATACAAGAACGACGAGGACAAGTACTACGAGATTATGACAAGGGCATATGCGCTCTTCCCCGATGACGAGGCCGCCAACCTCACCATGGCCTACTTAGCCCTGAAGCGCAAGGATGCGGACGATGCCGAGAAATACCTCAGGATGGTCAATGGCGGGCCTGAGAAGACCCTCAACGAAGGAATCATCGCATATCTCAGAGGTGACGTGGAACGAGCAAAACTCTTGGTGAAGAAGGCCGCCGACACCGGTCTTAGGGACGCCCAGCTGCAATGGAACGAATTCAAAGAAATGAAATAACCATTACTAACAAAAACAAAAACAAAGAGAAAATGAAAAACAAGAGACATTATTTAGCAGCAATCCTATGTGCAGGTCTTGTCGGTTGCTCACAATCTGATGACACGTTTCAGCAGTCAAGCCAAGGCGAAGTCAATCTCAAGTTCCGCTTCGAGACGATGGCCTCTTCGTCCAATGAGATGACTCGCAGTGCGGAAACCACCGGCGAGCTGGAGGAAGGGACACAGAACGAATGGCAGGTGAAGAGCGTGATTGTCTATTTCTTCGACGCAAGCACAAAGGTATTCGCCAAATCAATCAAGCTTGACGGACTGGCATACAAGGGCACATCCGACAAACTGGTCACATACACCTCAAACAGCATCAGCGTGAACCCGGGAAGATATGACATCTTCGCCGTTGCCAACTCTGGCGAGGTCATCTCCGCAAGCAATGAGGCGCAGTTCCTTGACAACGTCGATGCACAGACCTACAAAACCGGTTCAATCCCACTTCCGGCCAATGGTTTCGTGATGTCCAACCGAGGCAATGCCAACCTGAACACAGAGATCAACAAGCCAGACAACACCGGCAAGGATCAGATTGTCGATATCACTCTGGAGCGCGCGGTGGCAAGGCTTGAAGTGGCTACCAAGCAGAACACATACGAACTGAAGAGCACGAGCGACGAAGTCTATGCGACCGTGAACCTCGACAAATGCTACTACCTCAACCTGCCTACGAAGTTCTACACCTTCAGGCACGTCGCCACCCTCACAAGCCTCACACAGCCAACATGGAACGTCAGCGCAAACTTCACCGACATACCAGACGTGAACGGCTACGCCATCGACCCTTACTTCTTCAACAAGACGGTTGACGCCACAGGCTTCACGAACGCAGACAAATACTATGCGAACTTCGCCTGCAACCTTAAGGCCGCTAAC
Source organism: Bacteroidaceae bacterium (assembly GCA_024398405.1). GTDB lineage: Bacteria > Bacteroidota > Bacteroidia > Bacteroidales > Bacteroidaceae > Colivivens. Next base: position 15,999 of record JAKSJE010000037.1, on the reverse strand, counting down.
ATCCCTTGGAGCAACCTCACGACCTCATACGATGACAACATCATCTACAGTCTGGAGAACTGCATGATACAGAGTGCCCAGAAGAACGGATACTCGACAGGCGTGTTCTTCAAGGCGAGCGTCACACCAAAGGACAATGTCCTCAAGGCAGAAGGCTCAAGCAACGTGAAAGCCGCCCCAGCCGAATACCCATCAAAGCTCTACTACTTCAACTACCGGTTCTACACGTCAATCGAGGCACTCGTCAACGCCGGCGTGGCAGTCAACTCCGCGATGACCGAGGATGAACTCCTCGCACGCGACGTGAAGACCCTCAACGGTACGGACGGTGTCTATGACTGCTACTACAAGTATTGGATCCGCCATCTTGACAACAACAACCCGACCGTCATGGGTATCATGGAATTCGGCATCGTCAGAAACAACCTCTACAGGATGAAGGTAGTGGATATCAACGGAATCGGCTTGGGCAACATCAATATCTTGCCTGATGTCCAGGATGAAGACGAGACATACATCAAGGTGACACTCAACGTAAAGCCTTGGATAGTACGCGACAACACCAACATAATTCTCTGACATGACGAAAAGGCACAGAATAACACCTGTTCTGTTTGGCCTGACCTTGCTGATACTGTCAGGATGCGAGTGGGTGAAGAGCGACCTCGACGGCTGTCCTTCAGGCTACTGGCTTGAACTCGACTACTCATACAACCTGCAAGACATCGACGCGGCATCCAAACTTGAAGACATAACGGTACTGGCGTACGACTCATTGGGGAACTACGTCAGCACCATCAACTCCACGAAAGCGGAGCGGAGTCTCAACGACGGACTGATAGAGCTGAAGGACTTCAAGCCCGGCAGATACACCTTCGTGGTGTGGGCAGGACTCGCCGACGACCGGCACTTCGCCTCATACCACTCCCTCGGCATCATGACGATGGACAGCCTCAAGGTGGGTCTGAAGTATCCATCGCAGGTCCAGAGAGAGAACTTCGGCGACCTGTACTACGGCTCAGCCTCCGGCGTAAGGCTCAGCGGTGCACCCGGAACTTACCGCGTGAGGATGATGAAGGACACCAACAAACTGGTGTGCCTCGTCAGATACACAAACAGCGAGCCGGTCACTACTGAGCGGTTCACCATGGAGGTGACCGCCACTGACGGGACGATGGACGCGAGGAACGAGCCAATCGGCACCGAGACAGTGACCTACCTGCCATACTCCGAGGAAGACGTCACCATCACCGACGAGGCTGAGGGCACCACGGTCACAGCAGCAAGGTACGGATTCCAGCTCATGAGGCTTCTCGCCAAGGACGACAGCAGGCTCAGGCTGAAGAGAAAAGCCACAGGCGGTGTGGCAATAGACCTCCCACTGACACAGTACATCGCACAGGTCAGTGTGCTCTACAATCTTTACGGGCATCCACTGACCGTGCAGGAATACCTCGACAGGCAGGACTTCCACACGTTCGTCTTCTATCTCTCGAAAGAGAATGATGACATGCTGGCAATGCTCAGAATCAACAACTGGATTGTCAGGCTGGACGATGACATCAACCTAAGAGACGAGAAGTGAGCCATCCGCCAAGACACCATCGACTCGCACCATATCTGCTCGCCATGGCACTGACCTGTGCCTGTACGGACAGCGACAATCCGTCCTATGAAGTAAGGAAAGGCGACACAATCCCTGCATTCAGCGTGGAACTGACGGACGGCAGCGTGTTCGTCTCGTCGGGCGACTTCGGCAAGACCGCACTCATCGCATTCTTCCACACCGGCTGTCCCGACTGCCGCAAGGAACTCCCCGCACTCCAGCAACTGTACGACTCCATCGGGCAGGATATCCGCCTCATCCTGATCTCACGTCAGGAGCCGGCAGACGAAATCGAGGACTACTGGCGAGCCAACGGACTGACGATGCCATACAGTCCGCAGGAAGACCGGTCGATATTCAGCATGTTCGCCAGCAGCGGAATCCCCAGAGGATACATAGTGGGAAGAGACCATATCGTCAGGTATGACTTCAGCGACAAGAACATGCCTGACTACACAGAACTAAGGAAACAGATAGAGAATGCTAACGAATAGAACCAACCTGCCATACGTCATATTGTGCAGCGGATTGCTCGCCTTGGCAAGCCTTGCCGGCGGATGCCAGACGGATGACAGCGACCTGGAACGGCCATACGGCGGGCAAGGCGACGAAGACGGAGCGACCGTAAGCATGGTACTACATTGCTCAGATGAGGTAAAGAACGCGAAAGGCACCGAGATCATATCCTCAGCCGAGGAACATGGTTTCGGCAACGAGGTGGCAATCAACAAGGCGAGGGTCTATTTCTACGACTCGAAGACGAAACTGTTCTTCATGCAGAAAGACCTTGAGGACATCAAGTACAATCCCGCATACTCATCCGACACCTACGACATCAGCTACGTATCATCTACGTTCAAGATAAGGAAAGGCACATACGACATCTTCGTCATAGCCAACATGGACACGGAGACACTGCCAGACAGAGTCAGCCGCGAGTCCGACTTCCTCAACACCATCGACACAAAGACCTACAACGCCGGCCTCATCACCACACTCCCCACCAAAGGACTCGTGATGAGTAACAGAGCGGACTCCAGGCTCGGCGTGGAGATATACGACTCCGAAGCCCATAGAGAGATATCCATCGACCTGGAGAGGGCAGTGGCGAAGATGAGCTTCGGCCAGGACAAGACGGAATACCACCTCATCCACGACGGAGTGAGCTATGCGACCGTCAACATCACGAACTTCAAGGTAGTGAACGCCCCGCGGCAATACTACATCTTCCGGCACGTGGCCCGGCTGACGTCATTCACCAAACCCGACCACTTCACGCTCGAAGACAATTTCGGCGAACTCACCGACGACACCTACCTAATCGACCCTCTCTTCTTCAGCAAAGACAAAGAGGTCAGCGATAAGACAGCCTTCAGCGACTACTACGAAGGCTGGTACGGCAACAAAGCCGAGGACGAACACGCATCCATGCCGACACCACCAAGCAAAGCAGTGTTCTACCTGCTCGAGAACGCCATGTACGATGACTGCCAGAAGAAGGCATACGTCACGGGGGTGCTCATGAAGGGTGCCATCACACCTACAATGGTTTATTGCTACAACCCCATCACCGGACAAGTGGAGATCAACGGTAATCAGGAACAATGGACCGACAGGCTGTACTTCCACGACTTCAAGTTCTTCGACTCGGTCAAGTCACTCAACACAATCACGGGACTGACATTAGACGAATCGAAAGACGGAACATACACAGATGCTGAACTCAGCACATACAAGGTCAAGCAGATAGTCCGCAACCTCGGAGTGTATGAGTCGAAATACTCATACTGGATCAAGTACAACGATAACGCCGACGATGACATGTCAGGACATATGGAGCACGCCATCGTAAGGAACAACTACTACAAACTGACACTGAAAGACATAACCGGCATAGGCCCGAGTCAGGTCGTCGTCGATGAATCCGCAACCGACGTAGAGCCTAACAAGTACATTGACGAGTAACCGTAACGACGGTTTCTCGTCAATGCCTCAGCCGCCCCTCCCCACCATTGACCAGTCCCCCGAAAGCGTCAACGACCACACTGGCAGAGCATGCTGACAGTGTCAGACAGATGTCGTTGAGCGGAAACGAGGACTTTCGCAGTCCCCTCGACAGACTCGACGCAGGTAGAGCCCGTAAAGGGGTGTTCTATTAATTCCACGCAAATGAAAGATTGACATGAGCTATGTGTGTTATTGCTATTTTGATGCTTTTGGCTTTTTCTTTGCATCTTGCTGTCCTTCATTCAGTCACGATGCCCGCATCGTTCCTTCATGAATGGCAGCAACCTGCCAAAGAAAAATCTCAAAATCACCTAAAATGTAATTAATAGAACACCCCAAAAAAGTTTGTGAGATATTCGGAAAATTACTATCTTTGCAACTTGAATCACATGTTGTATGATCAGGAACAAAGAAATCAAGAGCATCATCAAAGGTATAGAGGATAAGAAAGGTCGGAGAATCAGAGTGATAGACCTACGTAAGATTGAAGACACGATATGTAGTTTCCTTGTGATTTGTGAGGGAGGCTCACCGAATCAAGTGCGCGCCATAGCTGACTCCGTCGAAGAGGTCGCAAGAAAGGAGGCGAGCATCAAGCCGGTCAATGTCAACGGATTAAGTAATGGGATATGGGTAGCGATGGACTATTCTGATATCATCGTGCATATATTCCTTCCTGAGGACAGGGCGTTCTACGACCTCGACCATCTATGGGAAGACGGCAAAGTGTATGACATCAAGAGCGAAGAGTAACTAACCCCTAACATGAGAAGACTCAAATGAGCAAAGATAACAACGGAAGTATGCCGGAAGAGAATGACCAGAAAGGCAGAAAGCAAGGTCCGAGATTCAATTTCAGTTGGCTTTATATCGTGCTGTGTTGTGTTTTCATAGCACTGTACTTCTTCAATGGCGACGAGACAGGCGGCAGGGAAATCTCGTATTCCGACTTCATGGAATGCCTGGACAGCGGCTATGTGCAGAAGGTGCTAATCAACAAGGACAAACTCACCCTCACCTTCTCTCCGAGCGATGAAGGCGGCAGATACATCTTCGGCACCACCGACACAGAGCAGATGCGTCCCGTGAAGGTGGAGTTCGGCTCCATCGACAACCTTGAGTCCTACATAGCATCCAAGAAGGCTGAAGGCAAGTTCAGCGGCAAGGTCAACTACGAGCAGAGCGATGACTTGCTGATGAAGTTGCTATGGAACATCGGTCCCATTATACTGATAGTGATTTTCTGGATGGTCATCATGAGGAATATGGGCGGCGGAGGCATCGGCGGCGGAATCTTCGGTTTCGGCAAGTCGAAGGCGAAACTCATCGACGGTAAGGACAAGAACGCACCGAAGATTCTGTTCAAGGACGTTGCCGGTCAGGCGGAAGCCAAGCGCGAGGTCCATGAGATTGTTGACTTCCTCAAGAATCCCGCCAAATACACCGAGCTGGGCGGCAAGATACCTAAGGGAGCCCTGCTTGTAGGTCCTCCGGGCACTGGCAAGACCCTTCTGGCGAAAGCCGTGGCAGGCGAGGCAGGCGTTCCGTTCTTCTCGATGTCAGGTTCCGACTTCGTGGAGATGTTCGTCGGAGTGGGTGCGAGCAGGGTCAGAGACCTCTTCACCCAGGCAAAGCAGAAAGCACCTTGCATAGTGTTCATCGACGAGATAGACACCATCGGTCGCGCACGTGGTAAGTCCGTGAGCATCGGCGGCGGAAACGACGAGCGTGAAGGCACGCTGAACCAGTTGCTTGCCGAGATGGACGGATTCGGGTCGAACAGCGGCGTAATCGTGCTGGCCGCGACCAACCGTTCGGAAATTCTCGACCCCGCACTGCTGAGAGCCGGGCGCTTCGACCGGCAGATACATGTTGACCTGCCGGACCTGAACGAGAGGAAGGAGATATTCAACGTCCACCTGCAACCTATCAAGATAGACGAGACCGTCGATGTCGATATGCTCTCACGCCAGACACCAGGATTCTCGGGAGCCGACATAGCCAACGTATGCAACGAAGCAGCACTGATAGCGGCACGCCACAACAGTTCGTGGGTATCGAAGCAGTACTTCCTCGATGCTATAGACCGCATCATCGGCGGTCTGGAGAAGAAGACCAAGATCATGACCCAGTCGGAGAAACGGGCCATAGCAATCCACGAAGCCGGTCACGCCACAATCTCCTGGTTCTGCCAGTATGCCAACCCGCTTGTCAAGGTCACCATCGTCCCACGAGGACAGGCACTCGGCGCAGCATGGTACATGCCGGAAGAGCGGCAGATAACCACCAAGGACGAGATCATGGACGAGATCTGTGCCACCCTCGGTGGTAGGGCGGCAGAGGAGATATGCCTCGGACGCATCTCGACAGGCGCCATGAACGACCTGGAGAAGACCACGAAACGTACCCTCGGCATGATTTTGTACGCAGGCATGGGCGAGTCTCTGCCTAACCTCTGCTACTACTCCAACAACGAGTACGAGATGACTAAACCATACAGCGAGCACACGGCAAGGCTGATTGACGAGGAAGTGAAGAAAATCATCGACGAGCAGTACCAACGCGCTAAGAAGATACTCCGCGAACATCAGGCAGGTCATGCGGAACTGGCTCAGTTGCTCATCGACCGTGAAGTCATCTTCGCAGAAGACGTGGAGAGAATCTTCGGCAAACGCCCATGGGTATCAAGGACGGAAGAACTCCTCGCAGCCAACGAGATAGCCTCAAAGGAAGATAAAGACCGAGACTCGTCCGACCATAGTGACGAGAACGCACAGATAATCAGGCAAAAGGCCATTGACGCCATCGTAGAGAAAGCCCGCAACGGAGAGTCCGTTCAGGAAGAGGAAGAGCCAGTCGTACCTGCCGACATCACCGCAGGGTCGGAGGCGGAAGAAGCCGAGGCGGACGACGGGACAGACGACGAGAACAACGGCAATGACTCAGGCAAGCCTAAGCAGGAGGAACAGAAAGGTCTGTTCGGATGGTAACCGTCAGCAATCAGGCAATGGGAAATGAGAAGTAATCTGATAACAAGAGGCATCACAGGCATACTGTTCGTAATCGTACTCGTCGGGGCGATACTGTACGGGCCTTCTACGTTCGCACTATTGTTTGCGACTGTGGCAGGCATGATGACATGGGAGTTCAGCAGCATACTGAACAAAAAGATTCCATGCCAGATCAACCGGTTCATCACCACGGTGTCCTCCGTGTATTTCTTCCTTGCGGTACTGCTCTTCAACGCCAGCATCACGGGTTCCGAGGTATTCATCCCCTACATTATCACACTGGTCTATCTGCTCATCTCAGAACTCTACCTCAAGGACAACAACACCCTTATGAACTGGGCATTCACGATGATGAGCCAGTTGTATATCGCCCTGCCACTTGCGCTCCTGAGCACGCTCTCGTTCTTCAGCATCACATACGGATACGGAAACGCAGGCGTGATATACAACCCCACATTCACACTGTCGGTGTTCATCTTCCTCTGGTCGAACGATACCGGAGCCTATTGTCTTGGATGCATGATAGGCAAGCGCCCGCTGTTCCCGAGAATCTCACCGAAAAAGTCATGGGAAGGAGTACTGGGCGGAACGGTGTTGGCGGTTGCAGCATCACAAGCAGTCGCCACATTCAGTCAGGACTTCTCGTCTGAGAGCGAGCTCTGCAACAGACTGACATGGGCAGGACTGGCCTGTGTAGTCGTGGCATTCGGCACATGGGGCGACCTGGTGGAGTCACTCTTCAAACGCAAGACAGGGATAAAGGACTCAGGTAACATTCTGCCGGGACATGGTGGGATACTGGATCGGTTCGACAGTTCACTGCTTGCCATTCCTGCGTCAGTCGCCTATGTTTATCTCGTAAACAGCACTTCTTTAGCCGACTTAGGTATTAAAATAGCGTCTCTTTTCTGAAAAAAGCGAAATTATCTGGTGTTTTTTATTGTTTTTACAATAATTATTCATACATTTGTAGTCCATTAGTCTAAGTTGACATAAATCTTTACCGAATATGAGTGAAATTCAAACCCCCACCGCTCCTGCAGAAGAAGTTGCAGAGAGCGCATCTCAGGAGCAGACCCAGGAAGCAGTAGTAACGAACGAGGCCCAAGTCGAGGAACCTGTTGAAGCAGAGACAGGCACAACCGCCAAGGTTCGGCAGTACAGTTCCAAAGCCGACTTGCTGAGTCACATCCAAGAGTTGGTTGCCGGAGAAGAAGTATTGTCACGTCCCGAACTCGACTCACTGAAAAGCAGTTACTATCACTTTGCCAAGATAGAAGCCGAGGAGGCGTTCAATGCGTACGTCAACGAAGGTGGAGAGGCAGAGTCATACCAACCAGCGCCCGATGCTGACGAAGAGGCATTCAAGGAGCATCTGAACGTTCTGCGCGAACGCCGTGCCGCCGAGCAGAAAGCCAAGGAGGAGGAGAGAGAGAGGAATCTGGTAAAGAAACTGCAAATCATTGAACGCATCAAGGTGATTCTTGAGAAGCCGGACGAGGTGAACAAGTCATACAAGGACTTCAAGACCCTCCAGCAGGAATGGAACGAGACCGGGGAAGTGCCAGCGACACAGTCAACCGACCTGTGGAGGAACTACCAGCAGCTCGTTGAGCAGTTCTACGACACACTCAAGCTCAACAACGAGTTCCGCGCCTATGACTTCAAAAAGAACCTCGAGGCAAAGACAGCGATTTGCGAGTCAGCGGAAAAGCTCACAGAAGACCCCGACCCGATTTCAGCATTCAGGAAGTTGCAGATTCTGCATCAGCAGTTCCGCGAGGTAGGACCGGTGGCGCGAGAGTTGCGCGAGAGCGTCTGGGACCGCTTCAAGGCCGCATCCACCGTCATCAACAAGAGGCATCAGGACTTCTTCGAGGGCCGCAAGGCACAAGAGCAGGAGAACCTTCTCCAGAAGACAGCCATCTGCGAAATAGTCGAATCGTTCAACCTTGACGAACTCAAGTCGTTCGCCGACTGGAACAAGATAGCGGAACAAATCACACAGCTCCAGGCTAAATGGAAGACCATAGGCTTTGCGCCACAGAAGCACAACGTAAAGATTTACGAGCGTTTCCGCGCTGCATGCGACAACTTCTTCACGAAGAAGTCACAGCATTTCAAAGAAGTCCGCAGCAACCTGACCGACAACCTCAAACTCAAAATTGAACTCTGCGAACAGGCCGAGGCACTCAAGGAGAGCACTGAATGGAAGTCAGCGACCGAGAAGTTCATCCAGCTTCAGAAGAGATGGAGAGAGATAGGAACCGTCCCAAAGAAATACAGCGACGAAATATGGCAGCGGTTCAACACCGCTTGTGAGTACTTCTTCGATGCGAAAAAGAAAGAGAACAGCTCACAGGTCTCAGAACAGAAGGAGAACCTTGAGAAGAAAAGGAGTCTGGTGGAACGCCTGAAGGCCATCGCCACCCCGGAAGAGGCGACCGATGAACTCCGTGATGTCCTCAGGACCATACAGGACGAATGGAATCAGATAGGTCATGTGCCATTCAAGGACAAGGACAAAGTGTTCAAGGCCTTCCGCACAGAACTCGACAGGCTTTACTCCGCCATTGGAGCCACAGCCACAAGACGGAGAGTGGAACGCTTCAAGAGCGAACTGAAGACAGTAGGCGCTGACAGGCTGAAAGACCGTCTCCTCCGCCAGTATGAGACACTGAAGGGTGAGATCAAGACATACGAGAACAACCTCGGCTTCCTCAACCTCACGTCGAAATCAAAGGAAGGCAACAGCCTTGTTGACGAACTCAACCGTAAGGTTGACAAGTTGCGTGCAGACCTCGATGAGATAAAGATGAAAATCAAGGCCTGCGACGAGCAGGAAGACGAAGATACTTCGGACGAATCTGACAAAGCATAACGATAGTAGCATGCGGTTGTTGCCGGATAGGGCTTCCCTATCCGGCAACATGGTTAATAAGCGATGACATCACCCTCCATAACGGCCGGGAAGCAAACGACGCATCCGATTGCCGACTACTCCAAAAACCTCAAAATAACTAACTAAATGAGAAGATTATTACTGACAATGGCTGCAGTCCTCGCAGCGTGGGTTTGCGCGCAGGCGCAAGAGGATAATACTCTGAAAAGCGAGTACCTCATAGGCAGATGGAAATATGACGGTGCTACAAGCAAAGGCGAACTGGAGTTCCTACCCGACAGTTCGTTCAATATCAACGCCCGTATGACACGCTCCTTCGATGGGTTCGGTGCGCATGTCGATGCCGCCGTCAATATCAAGGGCAAGGGCATGTGGTCGGTCGAAGAGGACAGCATCCTGCATAGATTCATCGATGTCGAGACACTTGATATCAAGATTCTCAATGTCAATGTGCCAGGCGTAGATCCGTCCTTGGTGGAACGCGGCCTATGGATGGTCAGGAGCAATGCGATGGAGCCGGTGAAGGAATGGCTGCACGAACATCCTGAAGTGCTCACCTCCATGGAGGTCGTGACCAGCCTCGAGCCCGACAAGTTCGCCACCCATGAACTTCGCGACGGAGATATTGAGAATACCGCATACAAGAGGAAGTAGGAAGCGTGCGTGCTTCCCACCATCTACCAGCCTCCGCGAAGCAGGATTTTCAAGCCGAGACCAAAATTATCATAAAAATATTTTCTGATTGGGAAAAAAGTTGTAACTTTGCAAACGCTTAGTCGCAAGGTGAGATTGATAGCCAAGGATGCAGTGATGTGACCGTTCATTTTGGTTTCCGGCACGAAGCACTGGTTGGAGACAGAACGGCCGTTGAAGCGGCAATCATCTGGTTATCGACAAATATCGGGATGTAGCGCAGTTGGTAGCGCACTACGTTCGGGACGTAGGGGTCGGGCGTTCGAGTCGCCTCATCCCGACATGCGGGCGGAAAGGATTCCGCCCGCGTTCATTAAGACAGGTTCTCAGAGAAGTATCACTATGGAACATCCGGAAAATAGCAAAGAATACATAGGGTTACAGGTGAACGCAGGAGTCTGTGAACAGCTGACCGTCAATCCATATCTGCACAGTTTCAGGAAGAAGAGGACGAAGTTGTTTACACCCGACGAATATGTCAGCGGCATCCTCGACGGTGATGTCTCAATGCTCGGACAAGCAGTGACGCTGGTGGAGAGCACCCTGCCCGAACATCAGGAAATAGCCCAGGCAGTCATAGAGAAATGCCTTCCTTACGCCGGACGATCGGTAAGGATAGGAATAAGCGGTGTTCCGGGTGCCGGGAAAAGCACGAGCATCGATGTCTTCGGCATCCATCTGCTTGAGAGATACGGCGGCAAACTGGCGGTTCTCGCCATCGACCCAAGTTCAGAGAAGACCAAAGGCAGCATACTCGGAGACAAGACGAGGATGGAGAAACTGTCAGTTCACCCCAAGTCGTTCATACGCCCTTCGCCGACAGCAGGCTCCCTCGGAGGTGTAGCCCGGAAGACTCGCGAGACCATAATACTGTGCGAGGCCGCAGGATATGACAGAGTCATCGTCGAGACAGTCGGTGTCGGACAGAGCGAGACGGCATGCCACTCCATGGTCGATTTCTTCCTGCTCATCCAGTTAGCCGGTACTGGCGACGAGCTTCAGGGCATCAAGCGTGGAATCATGGAGATAGCCGACGGCATCGCCATCAACAAAGCCGATGGAAGCAATGTGGATAAATGCGAGCTTGCGGCAGGACACTTCCGCAACGCCCTCCGGTTGTTCCCCAAGCCAGAGAGCGGAGTGATGCCTAAAGTCGTGTGCTACTCGGGATTCTACGACCTGAACGTTGACAAGGTAATCGACATGATCGAGAACTACATCGACGCGGTGAAGGACTCAGGCTACTTCCAGTACAGAAGGAACGAGCAGTCGAAATACTGGATGTATGAAAGCATCAACGAGCATCTGCGCAATGGGTTCTTCTTCAGCCAGAATATCAAGGACATGCTCCCTGACATGGAGAACAAGGTTCTCGGTGGGGAGGTCACGTCGTTCGTTGCGGCGAAGAGACTATTGGACACATACTATAACGAATTGACTAATAGGCAGCCACATTGAAGACAAACACCAGACACATTCTATCAGCCGCCCTGCTGCTGTCAGCATCCTTATTTCGAGCAGGCGATGCCGTCATAGCCCAGGAATACTCCACCGGCTATGAATTCATGCGCATTCCCACTTCAGCCCATTCAGCAGCACTCGGCGGGAATACCGTCTCTTTGGCGGAAGACGATGCGACACTGCTTCTCGTCAACCCGGCAGCCATCAACTATGTCGCCGACAAGACACTAAGCCTTGACTACACCTCGTACATCTCCGGCACGAACAAACTCGGAGCCGTATTCATAAAGCAGACAGGCGAACGAGGCACAGTGGGTCTCGGAGCTCAGGTGCTGAGTTACGGTGAGATGACTGAGACGACCTCCGACATGACCGTTCTCGGCAAGTATTCAGCAAGCGACATAGACGTGCAAGGCGGTTACACATACATGCTCGACGAACGATGGAGTGGCGGTGTGCAAGCCAAGATTCTGTTCTCCAATTACGGAGAGTTCAACAGCACGGCAATAGGCTTCGACATCGGTCTCCATTACTATGATTCCGGAAGAGGATGGATGCTCGGCCTTGTAGGGCAGAACCTCGGAGGGCAAATCAAGGCACTGCATGAAACACATGAGGCCCTTCCGTTCGCCCTGGCATTCGGAGTAAGCCGCGAGCTTGCCAACGCCCCACTGCGTTTCACGTTCACCCTGCCAGACATCACACATTGGCAGAAAACATTCTTCCATAACATATCGTTGGGATGTGACATCTTCCCCTCCAAACAGACCTGGCTCGCCATCGGCTACAACCCACTGCGGGCGAGAGAGATGCGCACGGGCAAAGACGACAAAAGCCATGGAGCAGGACTGTCATTGGGCGGCGGACTGAGCATCAAGGACTTCAAGGTCGGTGTGGCTTGGGGCAAATACCATGTGGCCGCATCATCACTTATCATCAACGCAAGTTATTCATTTTGATTGATTCTATATGGGAAAGCAGATTGTCGTCGCTATAGACGGGCATTCGTCATGCGGTAAAAGCACGATGGCAAAATGGCTTGCAGGACAAGTCGGGTACATATACATAGACACAGGCGCCATGTACCGCATGGTGACGCTTTACGCACTCACACACGGTTTCCTGACCAGGTCCGCCGAAGACAATTCCATCACCATCGACGAAGCCGGACTGGAGAAGGCACTGGCGGACGTCGATGTCAGTTTCGCATTCGACGAAGAGACCCGGCTTCCTTTGGCCCTTCTCAACGGGAAAGTGGTCGAGAAGGAGATTCGCGGTATGGCCGTATCGGAATGCGTGAGCCCTATCGCCGCGCTTCCCTTCGTCAGAACGAGACTCACCCAGCAACAACAGCACATGGGCGAGAAGAAAGGCATCGTCATGGATGGCCGTGACATAGGCACGGCGGTTTTTCCGAAAGCCGAACTGAAAGTCTTCGTCACGGCAAGCGCACGCGTACGCGCCCAGCGCCGCTATGACGAGCTCAAGGCCAAGGAGCCAGACCTGCCAATCGAGTTGTCAGACATACTGAGGAACGTGGAGGAACGCGACTACATCGATTCGCACCGTGAGCTCAACCCACTCTGCCAGGCAGATGACGCTGTCGTCCTCGACAACTCAGACATGACAATAGAGCAACAGAACCAATTCCTGCTCAATCTTTTCAGGAGCAGGACGGAAGCATAAGGGATATGTTTGTCGAAATCGACTCACAGTCAGGATTCTGCCACGGGGTGACACGTGCCATCAAGAAAGCAGAGGAGGAACTGTCCTCCTCTCGTTCGTTATACTGCCTCGGCGACATCGTCCACAACGGCAACGAATGCGACAGGCTAAAAAACCTCGGACTTATCAGCGTGGACCAACAGACCTTCAAGAATCTGCACGACACGACGATTCTCCTGAGAGCCCACGGAGAGCCACCAGAGACATACGACTGGGCCGAGCGGAATCACATCGCCATCATCGACGCCACCTGCCCGGTAGTGCTCAACCTCCAGAAACGAGTCAAGACCGCATACGAGAAACTGAAGGACACGCAAATAGTGATCTACGGAAAATCCGGCCATGCGGAAGTCGTCGGACTGGTCGGACAGACAGACGGGAAAGCAATAGTGATAGAGAACGTCGATGACGCCGGAAGGCTCGACTTCACGAAGAACATAGCGCTTTTCAGTCAGACCACCAAATCCCTCGAAGGTTTCCATGAGATAGTCAGTTTCATCAACGGAAGAATCCATGAAGGAGTCACCTTCCTTTACTACGACACCATCTGCCGCCAAGTCTCCAACCGCATCTTTAACATACGCCAGTTCGCTGAGCGCCACGACGTCATCCTGTTCGTAAGCGGAACGAAGAGTTCCAACGGCAGGGTGCTTTTCAACGAATGCGTCTCAGTCAATCAACACAGCCACATGATAGCCGACGCCGACGAGATAGACTTCCGCTGGCTTCACGATGCAGAGTCCGTAGGTATCTGCGGCGCCACCTCCACCCCCAAGTGGCTCATGGAACAATGCAAGGACAGAATCATTGCCGTCATGGCTCAGATGAAATGACGAACATGCTGCAAGCATGAGCCAAAACTGCGACAGGCTGTCGCAGTTTTACCATGGGGACATACTTTAACTTTGATGCGCAAGTTCGGAGACGACGATAATACCATGTTGTATTACGCACAGGAGATTACGTCTAAAGGTTGGAATCGCGAACTTCTATTCAGTGCCATCTCTTTGCAGATGCACAAGAAAAAGAAAGAATCATCTGATAACAACTTCGAACAGACATTACCTGCTACACAGGCGATGTTTGCCAATGAGGTATTCAGAAGCGGTTACAATTTGGGGTTCCTTGGTGTAAAAGACCCCATTTTAGAAACAGAACTTGAAACCAGACTGGTTGAGAAGGTAAAGCAATTCCTTTTGGAACTTGGCAAAGGATTCACTTGTAGGTACGAGATATACATTCAATCTTGAATGGCAAAACTATTATCCCAAGTGACAGTTTTTGCATGAGTTCTGACATCTTGTGGTGCTTACTGTCATTTCATCCGCAAAAAAGAACACCCGGCTGGCATTGGGGTTGGTTCCCTCACCAGTCGGGTGCTTATTATAAAGGAGTATTTATCGATTTCTTGTTGCCTGATGGTTACCAGGCTCCCTTATTGTAGTCTGTACCGTATATTTCTTCGGTTTCTACTTCATCAACTTCTTCTCTGGTAATGCCGAACGTACTTCCGCAGAGCATGTGTGAGCATTGAATCTTTCTCACCTTCATGGTTGGGGCTATATATTCTTTCTTCATAATATGTCATCCTATTACTTCTGGTAAACCTTCTTTCCGTTCTTAATCACGATGCCCTTGTAGTTGTCGTTCACGCGAACGCCGTTGAGGTTGTAGGCTGGACCGTCTGTCTTCCCATCCACAACAGGTTTCAGGATGCCTGTTGTCTCTCCGTCCTTGAACAAGAATGTGAATGCCTTGACGTCAGAAGACAATGTCAGATACGCCTTGTTCGCACCGATTTCTTTGCCGTTCCACAGGTAGAAGCCCACGCCGTTCTGACCGAGGGAGAGGGCATACTGGTCAGCTCCGAGAGTCTTTGCCACGTCAGTACCTTCAAGTGCGTTTCCGGTTGAAGCTTCTGCTTTGTTGTACGATGGCATCAAAGTGATGTCGCTGCCTGTTGCTTTCAGTATCACGGCCTCGCTTGCATGTATGATGCTGCCCACGTTGGTAAGGTTAAGCACATCTGTTTCCTCGCCACTCTTCACTTCGCCGGCGTATGCTTTTGCCGTTTCTGGTACCTTGTATGCACCCTCGCTGGTGTAGAATGTGGAATAGTAGTCGCTCGTAGTTTCTGGGTCTTTGTTTGCATTGAGTTTGAAGGTGTGGCTGAAGTTTATCATCAGCCTCTCCGTCTCGCTGAGTTCGTACTCATGTACATCGCTGCCGATGGTAAGATTAACCTCGTCACCGTCGAACGTCACCTTTGCACCATTGAACAGATAGCTCTCATCGACTGTCGTGTTGCCTATGAGCAATGCGTCGGCATCATACTTTGCCTTCGCCGTCTTGCCGTTCATGTTTTCAGTGGCATCGGCATCAGCGTAGTCATTGCCGCATGCCAGGCAGTGCCAGTGGTGATAGACACCATCCTCTACGACTGATGCATTCTTGAATGCCACCTCCTTCAGTTTGTCGGCATGATTATTAGGGTCGATGTCAGTAGTCACATTGTCATCGGCTATTTGTGTCTGGCCATTTTCATCAGAGAAACAATGCTCGCAGTCCTTGCAGTACCAATGCTCCATCTTGCC
>JAKSJE010000036.1 GCA_024398405.1 Bacteroidaceae bacterium | reverse complement strand
TTTGTCAAGTTTTTTTTTAGATTTCCGCAAAATCGTGCTCTGACGCTATTCTGAGGGGGTAGGGTGCAGAGGGTGCAGATAGGTTCTTAACTTTTTATTTTTCTCTTTTTAGATTATTTTTTCCATTTCTCGCGAAAGTTATAGGATTGAAGTGCACCGTCTGCACCTTGGACTTGTAACCAATTAGCAATGAGAGCATTCCGAAAAATCGGTTAACAAATTTTTACATTTGCGGGAGGGGTAACTCAGACAGTCACCCGACCAGTTGTTATGTGCATCGATTAAGGTGGGTTCTATAAATTCACCGAATAAGTAATAATTCATAGAACAGGAGTGACATAATTCTTTTCAGCGCTTTTGGCTTTGTTCCGGCATCTTGCTGTTTGTCAGTCAGTCATGATGCCCGCATCAATCCTTCCTTCCGCACAGCAATCTGCTCGGAACAAACCTCAAAATCGCCAGAAATGAATTTATAGAACCCACCTTAAGTTGTGATGTGGTGAGACTATCTCAGCACCTTTCGTCCGTCGATGATGAATATGCCTTTCTTGCCTGAGAGACCTCCGTACCGTCTGCCTGAGATGTCGTAGGCCATGCCCTGGGAGCCGGAGAGGCGGCGTGCGGAGACCGGGGCTACCTCCACGACCTCATGGTTGGGCTTGATGTTATAGAAGATTTGCTGCTGTCCGGAGTAGTCGAACTGTCCGTCGCCGATGTGGCCAAGACTGTAGTAGCCGTCGTATTTCCCTCCCCAGCCGAAGTTGAAGTGGAACATCCCTTTGTCATCATAGCCGTCGCAGACGAAGGCATGTCCTCCGGCCGGTCCTTTGCCTGAGAAATACACAGGTCTTCCTTCGTCGAGTTCGTGGCGTATGGTCTGTTCCCACAGTGCCTCGTCGTTATTGCGCAGCATCACCTTGATGTCGTCGTCATAGCGGAAATAGCGTATCAATGCCTCATCCACGTTGTTGGTCAGGGCATTGGTGACAGTGGTCCAGAACTCGGCCTTAAGCGCCACTCCGCAGTCGTAGAGCAGCGACGCCACCTGATGTCTCTGTTCCTCGGTGCTCCGTTCGGAGAGTTCGTCGGGCATGTCGTCGTAGTCGTACCTCGACTGGCTGAAATTGCCGGTGATGTTCCTCATGAGTTCCATGCAGTAGTATGTGACCGAGTCGCGTCCTGCCGTGGGCCACCGATGGTATCTCATTATCTGTGCCACGGCAAGCGGTACGCATCCTACCATCGTCGGTGTTCCGAACCACGTCGGACACATTGCGTTGTATGGGTCGTCCTGGCTCCAGTGTGTCTCGATCAGTGGTCTGACCACAGGTGTGCCGGCTGCCGGCTGCCGGTAGTTGACGGGTGGCTGGCTGCCGTCGTCCGTCATTTCCCCTGGATACTGGCTCAGCCACCATGCCACGTTGTCGGGCACTCGCCCGGTGTCGAAGCATCCATCAGTGGAGTATCCAATCAGAAGGGGCTTGCCCTCGCCGTCTTCCGACACGATGGCAAAGCCCCTTTCCGGTGACACCTTATTAAGTACGCGCAAGACAGGCTGCTCCTGCGCCTGGCAGAGCACTGCCATGCAGAGCGAGGTGACTGATAACAGTGCGCGCACCTTGTCCATGGTCTATCTTCTGAGGAACTTCTTTCCGTCCCTTATCATGACTCCCTTGTACGAGTCATCCACCATCTGTCCGTTAAGGTTGTAGGCACTGCCTGACATCTGGCGGCTGCTGATGACGTTCTGGGTCTGTATGTCAGTGGCAAGACCCGGTACGGCGAACGTCTCCACTCCTATGCAGTCTGAGAAGAATCCGGCTTCCACATTATAGACCACGCTGAACATGAACGTGCTCTTCTTCCTGTCGAAGCGGCTCGCTTCACCGTAGTACTTACTGGTCTCAGGGAAAAAGTCATTGTTGTTGGAGATATAGACACTGCCGTATTGTCCGTACTCCTCTCCGATAGGCTGCGTCTCGAAGGTCACGATGTCGGTGCTCTCATCCCAGTTGAACACGAGCTCAACACCCCTGAACAGGTTGGTTATCTTCCACTTTGAGTGGTCAGACCTGTTGCGATACAGGGAACGGTCGGTGTCGTCTCCTGTGTAGAACAGCGAGTAGGTGTAGGAACCTTTCGCTATCTCGTCCCATTCCTTGTTGGATACGAAAGTCACGCCCATGTATGTGTAGTCGCCGTGGTACGTTCCTTCCGCGTCTGTGGATATAGCGATGAATGTGTATTCACCAGGTTCAGCGTATGTTGCGCTTGCGATGTTAGCCAGTCCCGCTGACTTTGTCTTGGTCTCGATGGTTCCGTCGGCCATGCGCATGGCGGCAATCCTGACGGAGTCAGTGCTCAGCTTTCCGTTGAGGACGGCATATCTGAATTTTGCCATGTCCTTCTCGCCTTCGAGAGTGAACTTCTGCGAGCCGCTTCCGTCGGTCTTCTCCTGTATTTCGGTGACATCCATGATTTTTATCCCGAACTTCTTGAAGTCGCCTGCCATCTGAAGCCTCTCCTCACCATAGCCGAAACTGCCGGCCTTTACGAAATACACAAGGTTGAGAGCGAATCGTCCGTTGACCGGGTCGTAGTATGACGGATAGTCCTTCTCCAGTTTCGGATCGTCGGTATAAGAAAGCACGTCAGCCACCATGAGTATGTCTGTGGCCGTTAACACCTCGTGTGTCACCGAATCCTCCACGTTGTAGGTGATTGGGTAATCGGTGCTTTGCTCAAGCACCTGGCATTTGTTTGTCTTCTTGTCGTAGTTGATGATGAGCGGACAGCCGATGGTGATATAGTCCTTGCACTGTATGACGCACTTGTCAGGGTCAGCCTTGCTTGAGCGTATCGCCACGTCCAGGCTGTCGGTGCCAGTGAACATCACATTGTAAGTGCAGAGTCCTCTTCCGGTCTCGAACGGTTGCCATTCGCTGTACTCCACAGTCTCGCCCTTGCCGTCCTTGACGGTGGCGAACAGCATCCAAGGCAGGTGGTTGGAATAGTATCCCACCATTCCGTCGGGAACGACGAGTGCGGCATTGTTCAGCACATCCTCGCCGAAGGCTGTGGAGGATATCTGTGGAACAGTCTCAGTCCAGTTGACCTTCAGGGTTTTCAGTGAAGTACATCCTGCGAACGCACTGCCGCCGATAGCGGTTATCGAAGTAGGTATGTCGATGGAAGTGAGCTGTGTGCAGCCACTGAACGCCGAGGCGTTGACGGACGTCACCTTGCAGGTCTTTCCGTCGAGAGTCACTGTGGACGGTATGGTTATGTCGCCCGAGTACTCGCTGTTGCTCTCCGCGAATGTCACCTGCGCCTCTGTATCGCTTATGGCGTTGTAGTATAACGCGCCGACCTTGATTTTGTTGTTCGCCTTGATGCCGATGACGATAGCCTGCGATGTCACGAAGTTATAGCCTCGTCCATCCTCTGGCTTGAGTGCGTTGGAGAGACAGTAGCAGTTTCCGCTTCCGCCCCAGCCCCAGTTGAAGTGGAAGAGCACTTTGTCGCCGTCAATCTCATATCCGTCGGCAACGAAGGCGTGGCCTCCGGACTCGATATCAGTGCCGGAATAATAGACAGGTCGTTTCTGGTCAAGGTCCTTCATGATCATGTCATCCCAGTCTGTCTGTTTATCCCTAAAGTATATTTTCATCGATGAACTATAGTCGAAATAGTTGGTCAGCGCCTTTGGCACGTCATCGGAGAACGCCCCGCTTCCCGATGCACCATACGACATATCCACCGACGCGCCACAGTCATACATCAGTTTCGCGACTGCCGCACCCTCCTCAGGAGTGTATGCGCCCTGATTGTAAACATCGCGCATCTTGTCCCACTGATAGACTGACTTGGAGAAGTCAACATGCTGTTTCTCAAAGTTCTTGTTAGTATGTTCCCCGGTCCCGGTCTTAGGCCATTTGTGGAAGTACATGATCTGTGCCATCGCCGTGGCGACACATCCGGTCGGGCAATGCCCCTTGCCGGCAGCCGGGGCCATGTCATTGAATGGAGTGTTCTGGCTCCAAAGCGACCCGAGCAGCGGCGCCACGATCACCTTTGGCGCTCCGGCCCTGACCCCGGCCTTGGCGCGGGTAGGGCTGACTTCCGCCACGTTCTCACGCATGAAGTCTATCTGGCGCGCATATTCGCTGAGCCACCATGCCATGTTCGTAGGTATGTCGTCAGCATCGAACGCGCCGCTGTCGCTATGACCGATAATCAGTGACGAGGCCCTCATGTCGCCTGCCACGATGACGAAACCACCGTCATCGCCGTTATTGAAGATATAGACATCCTCCGTGTTGCTGCCGTCGAGCGAGTACTGGGTGTGAGCCAGTCGCAGATCAGTCGCTCCACTTCTGGTGACTTTTGATCCTAAATACACTCTTGCCGCCTCCCTGGCATCGGAGACCGATACTTTCTGGGCGGAAACCGCACCTGCTGTCAGCAGGCATGCGATAAAAAACAATACCTTTTTCATACACTTTTCGTAAATGATTCCGCAAAGGTAATAAAAAAAGGCACTCGAACAAAGCATTCGAGTGTCTTTTTATCGTTTTCCGTCTGCCTATCCGTCAATTACGGACATGCAGCGTGCTGTTCCTCTTATTTGAGTATCACTTTCCGTCCGTTGACGATGTAGATGCGTCCGCGAGTGAGGTCGCTTACCTTGCGTCCGGTGAGGTCGAAGATGTCAGCCGTTCTGTCGTCACCTCCTTTGACACTGGTGATGGCTGTGGCTCCGTCGCTCTCCTCGCTTACGAACGTGATCTGAGTGATTATGAGGACCGCCTTCTCGTTAGCTGCCAGTACATAGTAAGCGTTGAACACTGGTTCTGTGGCCTTTGGTTCGTTTGCTGCCGCGGTCGAGATCACGATGTTGTCAGTGTCCTGCGCAAGGAGTTTCACACAGACAGCGGCACCGGCGTCATTGGCGTTGCAGAAGTCGCCGTTGCCGTCACGCCAGCCTTCGTATGAAGCCATCGGGTTCTCAATCCACTTGACAGGTGCGACGTTCCATGCGACGGATGAATTTATTCCGAACACTTCGGCCTCTTCTATGCCGGAGATTCCAAGTGCTGAGCAGACAGACTCGGTGTCGAAGGACGCCTTGGTCTCAGCGGTGGCGAGACCGACGGTCCTGCTGACCTCAAGCACCTGAGCGGATTTCTTCACGAATGTATAAACAGGCGTGCCCGACTTCTTCACTGTGAACACCACGGTGACAGCCCTGTTGTTGCTCTTGTTGACAAACGTGAATGGGGTTGTGAGTGACATGCCTTCAGTGGCCTTGTCGGTCGCTCCCATGTTCGCGCCTATATTGTAACCGCCGTCAAAGATCTCGAACACAGGCCTACTGTAGAACACAGCCTCGTCTTCCTCGCACCAGTTGCCGTCAGCGTCCCTCCAGCCGTCAGTCGCTCCGCGACCGTCAGTCGCTTCGTCAGTCGTCCCGTCAGGCATCACCGCATGAATCTCGACGTCATCGGCAGACGCCACGTTGAGGTACTTCACAATCGCAGCACATGAAAGCTGTGGAATCAGCGCCATCAGTCCGCCGTCCTGATCAAGTTTGTAGCTTTGGATGACTACCGGCTTGACCTCAGGAGCCACAGGGGCTGTGTAGGCCACACCATCCCAGGTAGATGGGCATACTTCCCATGTTCCGTTGTAATCCTGCCACTTTCCTTGTACGGTGCCAGAGATGAAGCCGCCTTCCTCCCATCCCTCAGGCACGTTATAGCAGTAAATCTCGATTTTCCTGTCACCTGACATCAGATACACACCGTTGCAGTGGCCGTCCTTGGTGACATAGAGCCCGACTATCTCCTTCTTGTCGAAGCTGACGATGACCGGCTGTGACTCAGGTGTCACCTTGCAGAGTTCCTCGAAGCTGGCATAGGTCTTCGCTACCCGGTATGACGCAGTCACTACATCGCTCTGCTTTCCGTTCTCCTCGGCGTAGGCATAGAGGGTAGCGTCCTCGGAGATGATGAGCGAGGATGCATACTTCTGATAGTTCTGTCCGTCGAACGAATAGTAGATGTCAGCATCCTCGGCAGCCGTAAGCGCAACCACCTGCGGTGTGTAGAAGTCACCGCCCAGCACGCTGAACTCAGGGTTCTTCACGACGTCAGCAGCCAGTTCGTATGTGATGCGGAACTGCACCTGAGAGTTGTAGGCGTTCGTTACCTGGAACCAGAAATAGCGCGCGTCGCCTGGCAGTTCGCTTGTAAGGTCATACACGTTGTCCAAAGTGTTTAGTTTCCCTGTATATGTGTTCGCCGCCGACTCATCATAAGCCGCGATAGGGGAATTGCTGAAGTTCACGCCGACAGTGACATTGGCGGACGCACCCTTGTTTGAGTATATCTCGAACTTGACAATCTTGCCAGGGAACGGGTTCTTGTTGTAGATGTACGTATCTTTCTTGCCGATAAGGATGGCTTTGTCGGCGAAGCGGTTCGCACCGCTTGAGGCCTGATACTTGGCTCCCTTGCTCATGACGAGAGTGAAGCCACCGTAAGTGAACTCTGTATCAGCCGTTGTCGCAGTTGATGTCAATGCTGATCCATCGAACACAACCGTTGCCGTCTCTGTAGCGAAAGCGAATGTCGCAATCAGGGAGAGCATGAATGAAGTAATGGTTTTTCTCATACTGTTGATTGGTTAATGATAAGTTTGTTAATTCTGAATTCTGTCTTTCTCGTTAGGTCGTGGCCTCACAAAGGCCTTTACGCCGCAAAGATACACATTTTTTTGAATCCATACAAATTTACATGACATAAATCTGTTTTCTGAGAACTATAACCAGCGTAGTCAGCCGATAGGTAGGCACTAAATCACTAAAAAAACTCAACTTTTTCCCTTTTGGTAAGGAATAGACAAAATATTTGTGTAAATTTGCAGTTTCAAAATGATCATCACAGTATGAGACAATATTTCAAAGGAAAGACCGGGTGCTTGTTCTGGCTGAACGTCATGCTGGCTTTTGCCATCCTGACAGCAGTTCCTATCGTTGTGTATTTCACTATCGATGGCTACACGCATCACGGTGAGAAGGTGGAGGTTCCCATGGTTACAGGTCTCAGCGATGCCAGAGCCATGGAGCTAATGGAGAAAGCCGGTCTGGTGGCCGAGGTGTCGGACTCTGTCTTCGACAAGAAGCGCAATCCGGGAGAGGTGCTGGATCAGAACCCGCAACCAGGCACGGTCGTGAAGTCGGGTCATCTCATCCACCTCACTATCAACCTCCATGGTGCTCCGATGGTGAAGTTGCCGGATCTTGCTGGCAACAGTTCGCGCCGTCAGGCGGAAGTAGTGCTCAAGGATCTCGGATTCAAGTTGTCGAACCCTGTGATGGTTTACGGTACGCCAAGAGACCTCGTGATAGCGATAAAGCAGGGCGGACACACTCTCAGGGCTGGTGAGCAGGTGAACAAGGAGAGAGTCATAACATTGGTGTGCGGCGCCGGTGACAAGGACGAGGACATCAGAGACACCCTTGACGCCGATGAGCTTGATGACGACATGGGATACACTCCCGACACCACCGTTTACGAAAGGAATGTTTTTGATAAAGTGCTGTAGGCAGACCGTAGTCGGAAGTGAATGGAACAGGACGAAGAATTATATGACAGCGAGTCCTTCATCGACTTGGAGGCAGAGGACGAGGATGAGGATTCGGGTCAGCTGTACGAGCATTTCAAAATCGTAGCTGACAAGAAGCAGAAGTTCGAGAGGGTGGACAAGTTCCTCATCGACCACCTTCAGCGAACATCGCGCAACCGCATCCAGAAGGCTGCCGACGCAGGGTTCATCATGTGTAATGACAGACCGGTCAAGCGCAGCTACAAGGTCAAGCCTGGCGATGTCATCAAAATCATGCTTGACAGACCACGGTGCGAGCTCACCATCGAACCGGAGGACCTGCCTCTCGACATAGTGTATGAGGACGAAGACCTCATGGTGGTGAACAAGCCCGCCGGCATGGTGGTCCATCCTGGATTCGGAAACTGGAGCGGCACCTTGCTCAACGCCGTGGCATGGCATCTGAAGGATGAGCCCCGATATGACATCAACAATCCGGATATAGGTCTGGTGCATCGCATCGACAAGGACACAAGCGGTCTGCTGGTAGTCGCCAAGACCGCTGACGCCAAGACCAACCTCGGGCGCCAGTTCTTCAACAAAACCACGAAGCGTGAGTACCATGCCCTCGTCTGGGGCAATTTCGACAAGGAAGAAGGGACAATCATAGGCAATATCGCACGAAATCCTAAAGACCGAATGCAGATGGCTGTGTTCGACCCGGACTCGGAAACCGGCAAACACGCAGTCACTCACTACAACGTGCTGGAACGGTTCGGCTACGTCACACTGGTGAGGTGCGTGCTGGAAACAGGCAGGACCCACCAAATCAGAGTCCACATGAAACATATCGGCCATACGTTATTCAACGATGAGAGATACGGTGGAGACGTGATTCTGAAAGGTACGACCTCGAGCAAGTACAAGCAGTTCGTGGAGAACTGCATGAAGGTGTGTCCGCGTCAGGCGCTCCACGCCAGGACTCTCGGCTTCGTACACCCAAAGACAGGTGAGGAGATGATGTTTGAGTCGGTCATTCCAGATGACATGGAGGGACTTCTGGAAAAATGGCGGGCACTGTCAGGTGGCAAAGCCGGAATATGCGGATAGTCCATATGGCCGCTGGGCAAGCCGGATGACCTCCGGATGCCGGCCGGAACAAAAATACAATTACCATAAACAAACAATACGTATGAAACTGACAATCGCAATCATAGCCGGTGGCGACTCTTCGGAACACGATGTCTCGATGAAGAGTGCAGCCGGTATCAGTTCTTGGCTTGACAGGGACAAGTATAATGTATATACGATTGAAATCCGCGGGTTGGAGTGGAATGCTATTCTTGATGATGGCACCCTTTCTCCCGTCAACCGCCATGACTTCACGTTCATGGGAGTGGATTCAGATGGCAATCCTGTCACTATCAGGCCGGGATTCGCCTACATCACCATCCACGGCACTCCAGGAGAGAACGGGATACTGCAGGGCTATTTCGAGCTCATGCACATTCCTTATTCCTCCTGCAACCTCTTGGTTGCAGCAATGACCTTCGATAAGTTCGTCAACAACCAGTACCTGCGGCGTTTCGGTGTGAAGGTGGCGGAGTCGGTATTCCTTCGCTCCAATCAGGAGATAAGCGATGATGATGTCATCGATACCGTTGGGCTTCCTTGCTTCATCAAGCCGAACGGCTCAGGGAGCAGTTTCGGAGTGACACGCGTCACAAAGAGGGAAGACATACAGAAAGCCATTCGGTTCGCCAGAGCCGAAGGCGGTGAAGTGGTCATAGAGGCTGAGCTGAAAGGCATGGAACTTGCCAACGGTGTCTTCCGCAAGGCTGACGGCGAGATTCATGTGCTGCCCGTCACTGAAGTGGTGAGCAAGAACGAGTTCTTCGACTTCGACGCGAAGTACAACGGTCAGGTTGACGAAATCACGCCGGCGCGTATCAGCGACGACACCACCGCCCGGGTGAAAGCCCTCACCAAGTCAATCTATGACATTCTCGGCGGCAACGGCATCATGCGTGTTGACTACATCATCACCAAATCAACAAGGAAGAACGAGTCCGACGGGTCAGAGCATACCGTGGATGTCATCAACCTCCTCGAAATCAATGCGACCCCGGGCATGACCGCCACGAGTTTCATACCGCAGCAGGTTCGTTACGAAGGACTGGAGATGAAGGATGTGCTCGATGAAGTAATTCAGGAACGACTCAGAAAATGACCATGGACATACATTTTTTTGACGATATCAGACCTTTTCTGCCAGAGGAGATGCCAGGAGCATTCAGCCAGCTGATGGCAGACAGCGAGTTCCTTGACGTGCTCGGTATGGTCATGCCTGACATGCCGGAAGACTATCTCAGGCAGATACTGATGAGTTGCACTGACAACCAGGACTTCCAGCGCAAGCTCATCTATCCCTTCCTGATGAAAATCAAGTCACAGGCTTCTGACGGCATCACAAGCGACTTCTCCGCACTCGACTTCAGTTCCGGCTATACGTTCGTCACCAACCATCGGGACATCGTGCTTGACTCTGCCTTTCTCAGTGCGTTGCTCTTGGATTCCGGACAGGACACGGTGGAGATAGCCATAGGCGACAACCTCCTCATTCGCCCTTGGATCAAGACGCTTGTGCGGCTCAACCGTGCCTTTATCGTACAACGGGCACTCACCATGCGCCAGATGCTGATTGCGTCTAAGAAGATGTCACAGTACATCCACTTCGTGATTCAGGAAAAGCGTAGCAATGTATGGATAGCCCAACGTGAGGGTCGCGCCAAAGACAGCAACGACCTGACACAGGACAGCGTGCTGAAGATGCTGGCAATGGGGCAGCTTGGGACGGGTTCTGTGATTGAGAGCCTGAAGGAGCTGAACATCGTACCTATGGCAATATCCTACGAGTACGACCCATGCGACTATCTCAAAGCCGAGGAATTTCAGAACAAGCGCGATATCGCTGACTTCCGCAAGAGCCAGCAAGATGACCTCGACAACATGCGGACAGGCATCTTCGGACGGAAAGGACATATCCACTACAGTGCGGCACCTTGCATCAACCAATGGTTAGACACGTTAGATCCTGACACGCCCAAGACCGAGCTGTTCAATCTGATAGCCAAGCATATCGACCATGAAATACATTCACATTACAGAATCTACCCTATCAATGAAGATGCCATCAACGGAAAGTCAAATGACTACATCGAGAGCCAGCTTGGCAAGGTTACTATCCAGAATCCAGACATGGACTTCCTGCGGGAACGTCTCATTGCTATGTATGCCAATCCTGTTCGCAACTACAATGTTGCTAACGGTCGCATGTGAAAAGGATGTTGACGGGAAATCCGCCTCTGTCATCTATGACCTTGTCACAGTCTATTCTGATTCACAGAAGACGGTGACCAGAATCACTACTGATGACGGCAGATGCTGGAATCTACTCCGGCCGGTCACAGCAGACGTGAGCGACTCGACTTTCAGATGCTTGTGCGGATATGCTGATGCAGATGGCTTGATGAGACTTTACTATCTTGAGCAGATTTATTCCACCAATCCATTCAAGCCAGACAAGTACCCGTCACGGCCTACCGACCCATTGGACATCGTGTCCTTATGGAACAGCGGAGGGTACATCAATATGCACCTTGGAATCAAGACTACGAATTTCGCACCTCATGGCTTCTCATTCTGCGAGGACAGCATCGTGAACGGCAAGGTGTTCTTCACACTCATACACAGGCAACCTCAGACAGATAACGAATCATACACCAAAGACGTGTACTTAAGCCTGCCCCTCAAGAATTACGCGGACTGCGACAGTGCCGCAATCCGCATAAACACATATGATGGAATCCGCGACCAGACCTTCCGGCTGAGATGAGGAAGGACCGGAGACTCAGTCCCTAACTCCTGACTGTTCCATCGGCATTCAGGAGTTTCTTTTTCAGGTTGGCTATCATGTCCTCAGTCATCTTGTCTAAGTCAAAGACCGGTTTCCAGTCCCATTCTTCCCTTGCACAGCTGTCATCCATGCAGTTCGGCCAACTGTCTGCAATGGCCTGCTTGATAGGTTCCGGTTCATATACCATCTGGAAATCAGGATAGTGCTTCCTGATAGCAGCATATATGATTTCGGGATCGAAGCTCATGGAAGATACATTGAAACTGTTTCTGTGAACTAACCTCGTCGGATCAGCCTCCATGATGTCTATCATCGCCTTCTGTGCGTCAGGCATGTACATCATGTCCATGAACGTGCCGGCCTTGAGAGGGCAAACGAACCTCTCACCCCTGACGGCAGCATAGTAAATCTCGACTGCATAGTCGGTGGTGCCACCTCCCGGAGGAGTCAGGTGGCTGATGAGTCCTGGGAAACGGACAGAACGGGTGTCAACACCGAAACGTGTGAAGTAATAGTCACTAAGCAATTCCCCCGTGACCTTGGTCACACCGTATATAGTGGTAGGCCTCTGTATCGTGTCCTGAGGAGTGTTGTCATGAGGAGTGCTCGGTCCGAAAGCGCCGATGCTGCTCGGAGTGAACACCGCGCATCCGAAGAGGCGCGCCACCTCAAGACAGTTCACAAGGCTTCCTATCCCGACGTTCCAACCTAACATAGGGTTCAGCTCTGCCGTCGCACTCAGTATTGCCGCAAGGTTATAGATGGTGTCGATATTGTATTTTTTCACCGCCGAGGCAATCTGCATGATCTGGGTGGAGTCAATCCTCTCCACCGGGCCACGCTCGTAGTCACCTCCCTTCAGTGGTCTGAGATCCGAACAGACAACATGGTCATCACCATAAGTGTCACGCAGGTTGCGAGTAAGCTCAGAACCAATCTGGCCACCAGCTCCTACAATCAAAATGTTCTTCATCCGTCTATCTCCTTACGTACTTTCTTAAATGCCTCTATGCACTTGTCCAAATGTATGCGCTCGTGAGCAGCACTGATCTGAACCCTGATGCGCGCCTGTCCCTTCGGGACGACCGGATAGTAGAAACCTGTTACGAAGATTCCCTCTTCCTGCATCATCATCGCATACTTCTGACTCTTCGCCGCATCATAAATCATGACAGCACAGATTGCACTCTCGCTAGGCTTACAGTCAAAGCCTTCCTCCTTCATCCTGCGGAGGAAATACTCTGTGTTCTCGTGGAGTTTGTCCTGAAGATCATTGGTCTCGCTCATCAACTCGAACATACGGATGCCTGCAGCCACAAGACCAGGAGCCATTGAGTTGGAGAAGAGGTAAGGACGACTTCTCTGTCTCAGCATGTCTATGATTTCCTTCTTTCCTGTGGTGAATCCGCCCATGGCGCCACCAAAGGCCTTGCCGAGTGTACCCGTGAGAATCTCTATCTGTCCGCGGAGGTTGTAGCGTTCAGTCACACCTCTGCCGGTCTTGCCGACAACGCCCGCACTGTGGCTCTCGTCAACCATGACCATAGCGTCATACTTCTTCGAGAGCTCAAAAATCTTGTCAAGCGGACACACGTTGCCGTCCATGGAAAACACTCCGTCAGTGACGATGATGCGGAAACGGTTCTTCTGTGCTGCCTGAAGCTGCCTCTCAAGGTCTTCCATGTCAGCGTTGGCATAGCGGTATCTCTGAGCCTTGCATAGACGCACACCGTCAATGATGGATGCATGGTTCAGGGAGTCGCTGATAATAGCGTCTTCATCAGTCAACAAAGGCTCGAACACACCGCCGTTGGCATCGAAACAGGCAGCATACAGAATCGTATCCTCAGTACCGAAGAACTCGGATATCTTCTGCTCCAGTTTCTTATGGAGATCCTGACAACCACAGATAAACCTCACACTGGCCATGCCGAAACCCCTTGCATCCATACCCTTCTTTGAGGCCTCGATAAGTTCTGGATTATTGGCAAGCCCTAAGTAGTTGTTCGCACAGAAATTCAGGCATTTCTTTCCCTTAACCATAATCTCAGCACCCTGGGCGCTTTCGATGATACGTTCGTTCTTGTAGAGTCCTGCTGCTTCTATGTCAGCCAACTCTTTCCGCAGATGTTCTTGAAATCTTGTGTACATATAAAAATGGTTAATTGATATTTCCGTGCAAAGTTAGTGAAGTTTTTTGAAATCCCAAAATAAATCCTCATTATTGCTGTTTTGTATGTTGGTGACGATTTTTTTTCCTATCTTCGCGCTCTGTATGGAAAAAGTCCGTGCCATAGTCCTCAGGACAGTCAGATACAACGACAGGAAACTGATTGTCGATCTCTATACCGACATCCATGGCCGGTTGGCTTGTGTCATGCCTCTGAAATGCAGGCTCATTCCACTCAACATCATAGACATGGAGACAGAATACCATCCAAGTCATTGTCTTCAGACAGTAAAGAGCCTTATGTCGATTTCCCACGCATATGTGCTTCAGGAGATACGCTTCAATCCTGTCAAGTCTGCCATCGCACTCTTCCTGGCAGAGTTCCTGAACAATATCCTCAAGGAAGAGGTTGCCAATCAGGATCTGTTCGACTATCTCTCCACATCCATCCGAATCTTAGACAAGTCACAGAGAGGTACCGCCAATTTCCATATCACGTTCATGATGAGGCTTACTCGGCTCATGGGTATCTGTCCCAACCTCGACGGCAAGGATGATACGGCATATTTCGATTTAGCTGACGGGAACTATACCCAAGCCATTCCTCCACACAGGCATTTCCTCATGCCAGATGAGGCGCGAGTATTGCCGTGGCTGTTCCGTATGGACTTCCGGAACATGCATCTGTTCCGCCTGTCGCACACCCAACGAAACCGATGTCTTGGCATCCTGACTGAATACTATCGCCTCCACCTGTTCAATTTCGGCGAGCTCAAGTCGCACGATGTCCTGCAAGGCATGTTTGACTGACAGCGGACTTTAGGTGGGTTCCATAAATTCACTGGATAAGTAATAATTCCTCAAGCATGGGTGACATGGTTCTTTTCAGCGCATTTGGCTTTGTTCCGGGCAGGTTGCTGCCCTACAGTCAGTCATTATGCCCGCATAATTCCTTCCTTCCGCACAGCAACCTGTTCGGAACAAACCTCAAAATCGCAAGAAATGAATTCACAGAACCCACCTGTAGTCTTACAGTACGCCTATGCTACGTTCAACTTGATAATGACATGAGTCATGAAATAAATAACGAATAATTACTCATTATTCAAGATTAATTACTATCTTTGCAAATCCAAACCGACAACCATGGCAGAAGAAGAACAATTTTCGATTGATGTGAACAAACTCGTCCGCGACAAAATGGGCAGCAAGGCGAAGTTCGTTCCTCGTCCGATTCTCTCATGGTTGAAGAAAACAATCCATCAAGATGAGGTCAACAGTTTCATCACCGGCCGCGCTAAGGGTAAGTATGGAATGGAATGGCTGGATGAGTGTCTGGACTATCTGGAGATGACGTGTGTGGTCAATGGCAGGGAGAACTTCCCCAAAGACTCTGAAGGTCATCACTACACGTTCGTAAGCAACCATCCACTCGGCGGCATCGACGGAGTGGCTTTGGGAGCGATACTCTGCCACCAGTACGATTCGAGGGTCAAGTATCTCGTCAACGACTTGCTGATGAACCTGAAAGGGCTTGCGCCGCTTTGCGTACCGATAAACAAGACAGGCAGTCAGAGCCGCGATTTCCCACGTATGGTCAATGCGGCCTTCAGTTCTGAGAACAATGTACTTATGTTCCCCGCCGGACTTTGTAGCCGACGTCAGGCTGACGGTTCCATAAAAGACCTCCCTTGGACCAAGACATTCATCGTCAAAAGCGTGGAATATCAAAGAGACGTGGTTCCTATCCACTTCTCGGGACATAATTCGGATAAATTCTACGACATCGCCCACTGGTGTAAAAAACTGAACCTAAAAGTCAATATCGCAATGCTGTTCCTGGTGGATGAGATGTACAAAAACACAGGAAAAACCTTCACCGTAACCATAGGCGAACCTATTTCCTGGCAGACATTCGACAAGTCGCGTTCTGCCTATGACTGGGCTCAGTTCGTACGGGAAAAAGTATATTCAATGGCAAACTGACAATGGAAGAAAGAATAATAGCCCCTGTTGACAAGCAATTGCTCCGTTCGGAACTTACAGACGACAAGAAGATGCGCACTACGAACCGCAGTGGCAACGACATCTACATAGTCACATGGCAGGACTCACCAAACGTGGTTCGCGAGATAGGCCGTCTGCGTGAGATTGCCTTCCGTGCGGCAGGAGGAGGGACAGGTAAGTCCTTGGACCTTGACGAGTTCGATACATGCGAGAATCCGTACAAGCAACTCATAGTATGGAATCCCGAAGAGGAGGAAATCATCGGTGGATACAGGTATCTCATGGGACCTGACGTAAGGTTCGATGGCAATGGGCAACCGATTCTGGCGACCTCGCACATGTTTCACTTCTCTGAGCAGTTCATCCATGACTATATCCCCTACATGGTGGAACTGGGACGTTCGTTCGTAACACTCGAGTACCAGAACACTCGTGCGAACTCCAAAGGGCTCTTCGCTCTCGACAATCTCTGGGACGGGCTTGGAGCGCTGTCCGTGCTGATGCCTGACTGCAAGTATTTCTTCGGGAAGATGACCATGTACCCGTCCTACAACCGTCTCTGCCGCGACATGATTCTCTATTTCCTCAACAAGCACTTCCCAGATCCCGAGCACCTCATAGTTCCCATGACTCCCATTGTGATTGAACACGATGCAAAGGAGTTCGACAGACTGTTCACTGGAATCAGTTTCAAGGATGACTACAAGATACTCAACCGCGAGATACGAAAGCACGGCCTCAACATCCCACCACTCGTCAATGCTTATATGAGTCTGTCACCTACCATGCGTTTCTTCGGCACTGCCATCAACGACGGTTTTGGCGACGTTGAAGAGACTGGCATCCTCATTGCGATAGATGAGATCATCGACAGCAAACGTATGCGCCATATTGACACTTTTGTGCAGAACAACCCTAAACTCACCGATGAGTCCATCGCTTCGATGACCCGCATAGTCTCCGGAGCCAACAAAGTCAAGAAATAGCAGAACATCCCTTGAACCTACAGCAACGGGGAGTGACTATCAAGCCGCTCCCCGTTGCTGTGTACCATATACCACCCGATAAGTGTGTTCCCTCTTTGTCACAGCGTCATTTCGGAAGTGTGACACTGAACAAGTTACTGTGGACATGCTCCTTCTTGATGATATCCTTCATCTTGCCGACGATATCACTATGCAGCGGAGCCACGTTATTGTCCTCGTGCAGGTCAACCGAGAGGTCATAGAGATAACAAGTGCCACCGTTGACTACGAGTTTCCAGTCGCCCATGCGCAGCCCCATCATGTCGGTCTCATGGAATTCCCAGTACAGGTACTCATGTCTCTCCTGCTGTTCGTCCTTGCCCGTCAGTGTATTATAGAATGATATTCCGTCGAAGTAGTCATCCTCGCCTTTCGGATTGTATCGCTTGTAGTTTTCTATGCCGGCATAGTCGCAGAAAGTGGCCATCAGGTCATAGAATGCGAGCTGATGGTCGTTGACCGTACCCGCTGGCACCCCCGGGCCTTTTGCGATGAACGGAATTCGTATGCCACCTTCATGAGTTGAGCGTTTCAGGCCTTTGAGCAGACCGTCGCGGTTGAAGAACGACGGATCGGCACCGCCTTCCTCATGAGGGCCGTTGTCAGAGGTGAAGATGACGAGCGTGTTGTCAGCCAGTCCCTTTTCTTCGAGTTTCTTCCAGATCTCCCCCACCTGAGCATCAAGACGTGTGATCATGGCTGCGAACTGAGCATGGGAGTTGCTGTTCTTGTAGTACCAGGAACCCCAGTTGCCGCCGAACGACCTGTCACCGCTGGCGAACACCTTATCGTATTTCCGCAATATGCTGTCCTTTGGCTGCCAGAGTTCAGCATGAGGCAGTGTATATGTGAAGATTCCAAGGAAAGGGGTGTCTTTGTCCTGACGGTCGAGCCAGTCGAGGGCATAGCGATGTATGAGGTCGCTCGAATACTGGGCACGGTTCTCATATCCGGCATTGCCCGACGAGACAGCCGGGAACTGTATGTTCTGGCTCATGGTATCTACCACCACATACTGATCGCCATACTTTTCAGGATCATAACGGTTGAGGTAGTTCGGGTAGTATGTGTGAGCCTGGAACTGGCAGATAGGTCCGTAGTAGCAGTCTATGCCGCGTTTGTTAGGCAGTGAGAGCGAACTGGTCGTGGCACTCATGCTTGTGTCGGTATTGCCATTCGCATCTGCCTTGTAGTCATTAGGATGGTCAAGGTTGTAGTAGCCGCCTGCCCACTTGCCGAACATCCCGGTACGGTATCCGTTAGCTTTGAATATCTCCGGGATAATCACATGGTCCATGTCGTATGGTTCCTGGCCGATGACGGAGTAGTCGGCGTTGCCACCGAAGGCATTATGGCGTAGGTTGCCCCCGTTCCAGTACTCTTTGTTTCCGCGCACATGCGCATGTCCTGAATGCTGCCCCGTCATGAAGCAAGCCCTCGAAGGAGCACTGACCGGAGAGCCAGCGTATGCCTGGGTGAAGCGCATACCCTGAGAAGCCATGCGGTCGATGTTCGGAGTGGCGATGAGTTGCTGTCCGTAGCAGCCCAGGTCACCATAGCCCATGTCGTCGCACATGATGTAGATGATGTTCGGTCTCTGTGTCTGAGCCATTCCTGCCAGCGGAGCCAACGACATCGCGGCAGTCATTATTTTCCTGATTTCCTGATTCGAGATGTACATATCGTCAAATTATTGGTATCGATTCACCGTTGATTTTCCTGAACAGGTCAAGCGCATATACATCCGTCATGCCTGAGATGAAGTCGAGCACGCCGAGTATCTTGTCATACATAGTGCCCTCGGAGATGTTATACTGCGACGAGACCCTCGAAAGCAGAAGCCTTGAATAAGCACGGTCAGGGGTCATGGCAGCCTCTACATACAGTTCTATCAATGTGCTGATTATCTTGTAGCCGGCGAGTTCTATGCCACTTACGTCCCTGCTGACGTAAATCCTGGAATACGACACTTCCTCGCATCGCCCGTAACCCTCCCTGAGACTGCCTGAGAGGTTCTTCACCAGCGAGCCGCTGAACTGCCCCGCAAGAATCTTCTCCTCGTTGTCAACAAACAGGTTGACACAAGCCGACTCAAGTTCGCTGATGACGCATGACCGCATATAAGCCACCTTCTCGTTCATATCGGCAATTCCGTCAAGGGCGGTACGGTACAGCGCCTGCCTGTCCTTCCCGAAGAAACCGAGCAACAGTCCAAGCGTCTCATCGGTGCTGAGCAGTTTCAGTTTGTGAGCGTCCTCAATGTCCATGATCTCGTAGCAGATATCGTCAGCAGCCTCGACAAGATACACGAACGGATGGCGCATGTATGTCCGCCCCTCCTCGTCCGTTGGTTCGATGCCGAGTTCGCCGGCGATGGTCCTGTACGTCTCCCACTCGCTCTGGAAGAAGCCGAACTTGAGTTTTTTCCCTGCCAACAGCGAAGGGAACGGATATTTCACTATCGAAGCCAACGTGGAATAGGTCAGTGCGAAACCACCCTCACGCCTCCCGTTGAAATGGTGGGTCAGGAGTCTGAACGTATTGGCATTGCCTTCGTAGTGAATCAGGTCCTCCCACTCCGCCTGCGGCATCTGGCTCTTGTATTTCAGTCCGTTGCCTTCAGAGAAAAACGTAGCGATTGCCTTCTCCCCCGAGTGGCCGAACGGTGGATTGCCAAGGTCGTGCGCCAGACACGCCGCACTGACAATGGCACCGCTCTCCCACAGATGCGAGTCCCTCAGCCCGGGATGCTTATCTATGAGTCTTCTCGCCACGTCAGTACCGAGACTACGACCTACGCTCGACACCTCAAGACTGTGAGTCAGACGGTTATGCACGAAGATGCTTCCAGGAAGAGGGAACACCTGCGTCTTGTTCTGCAACCTGCGGAATGCCGAGGAGAAGATAATCCGGTCATAATCACGGTTGAACTCAGTCCGCTCGTCGAGTTTCCGCCCGTGATACCTGACCTCACCAAACCGTTTTGTCGATAATAGTTGTTGCCAGTTCATGCTGCAATTTATATGATGGTGTTCTTTTGACTCATTTATTCTATGCAAAGCAAGATTGTCCTGATCACTTTTGACGCGACCAATCTCTTCACGCTGCAAATATACATAAAATTATTGAACGCAAATAGCCGAGACATGAAAAAAACACAAAAAACACATGCGTGAAATCTCCGAGGGCCGCCAGGACTTGACACACCGCACGACATTTGGCAACACTACGCACGAGACATCGCAATGGAGCGCATGACATTATCCACGATTACGGACAAAACT
>JAKSJE010000035.1 GCA_024398405.1 Bacteroidaceae bacterium | reverse complement strand
GGTATGCGCTGTTAGTAACAGGAGGTATGCGCTGTTAGTAACAGGTGGTATATGGTGGTTAGTAACAGGTGGTATATAGTTGTTACTAACAAGTAGGTAATGTTAAGCGCAGTCTCCGATAGTTTTAAGCG
This sequence comes from Bacteroidaceae bacterium, assembly GCA_024398405.1. Lineage (GTDB taxonomy): Bacteria > Bacteroidota > Bacteroidia > Bacteroidales > Bacteroidaceae > Colivivens. Next base: position 20,686 of record JAKSJE010000035.1, on the reverse strand, counting down.
CAGTCTCTGATAGTATCAAGCGCAGTCTCTGGTAGTTTCAAGCGCAGTCTCCGGGGGCTTTGACACAAAAACCGTCCACGGACATCCGCAGCCGAGTGGACGGTTGGCATCGCTGAGCGATATTACCGTGTCTTCTTGGAGTTGGAGCGTCCAGGGGAAAATGTACGTGCGCCGCAGGTCGTTGTAGGAGGTCGTCTTGATTTGGCGGCCACTGAGGCTGACCGTCTTGGGCTGAGACGTCCGGAGGGGGAATCGCGAAAAAAACGTGGGCAGATATAATAAATCCTGTTTTTTTTCGTTAATGGTATTAGCGTACGTACGTTATTCTGATGATCAGAGAAGAAAGGATAGAAAAGGAATTGAGTGACGGACTGTCGGTTCGGATTCGTGAGCCGATGGCTGTGATTGTGTTCTGCGTGGTGGCTCTGTTTGCCATTCCGCGGAATGCCTATTCTTTCGTGGCGCAGGTTCCTCAGGACACTGTGACCAGGGTCAAGGTGAAGAAGACGGACTACCCTCAGGGTGGGCGTCCTGACGGTTATGCGCTTGACCTCCGCGATCCTGACAACCTGAAGCCAGACACAGCCGTCTATGACGAGAAGACAGGTCAGTACAAGGTCGGGTCGAAACTCGGTGATAACTTCCTGAGCATGCCTTTCATCATGTCGCCGGTTGACTACCTGAAGTGGACAGAGCGGACTCAGATGGACCGGTACTTCAAGACGAGGAACGACTCTCTGTTCGTGAGGAAGGGAAAGGACAAGTTCGACTTCACGGATATGCATTTCGACCTCGGTCCGGCTGAGAAGATATTCGGTCCGGGTGGCGTGAGGGTGAAGACGAACGGAAGCGCGGAGCTGAGGATGGGCTACAACTACAAATACACTGACAACCCGTCGCTCTCGGAGCGTAACCGCAAGCAGGCCAACTTCGACTTCGATGAGAAGATCAACATCAACGTGAAGGCGAGCGTGGGTGACAAGATGAATTTCGACATCAACTACAACACCGAGGCTACGTTTGACTGGGACTCCAAGAAACTGAAACTTGCTTATGAGGGGAAAGAGGACGAGATAGTGAAGAAGCTTGAGGCAGGAAACACGGACTTCCCGTCGAACAACTCTCTCGTGCCCGGCGCGCAGAGCCTCTTCGGTATCAGGACCGACTTGCAGTTCGGCAAACTGAAACTCCAGACCGTGGTGTCGCAGAAACAGTCGCAATCGACGTCGGTGGCCTCGAAGGGCGGCGCCCAGCTCACGGCATTCGAGATACAGGCATACGAGTATGATGAGAACCGCCATTTCTTCCTCGCTCATCATTTCCTTGAGACATATGACCAGTCGTGCGCCACTCTCCCGACCATCACGTCGGGTGTCACCATCAATCGTGTGGAGGTGTGGGTGACGAATACCGGCGGCGCCACCGAGAACACGAGGAACATCATAGGCTATGTGGACCTGGCCGAACGGAACGCCATATATAACAAACGGTGGCATGGTCAGGACGAGATGCTGCCTCGCAACTCCGCCAATGACCTCTATCCGACCCTCATGCTGCCTCAGTATGAGAGAATCCGCTATGTTGACAAGGCCAGTATGCTCCTGGACGAGCTGGACATGGTCGGGGGCGTGGACTACGAGAAGATAGAGAACGCGCGCCTGCTGACTTCCTCGGAATACACCCTCAACCAGTATCTGGGCTATATATCACTGAAAAGCACACTGCAGCCTAACCAGGTGCTGGCGATTGCCTACGAATACACATACGGGGGGAGGACCTATCAGGTGGGTGAGTTCTCAGGTGACATCAAGGACGGTGACAAGGCTCTCTACGTGAAACTGCTGAAGAACACCAGCAACTCACCGAGCATGGGAAACTGGAGGCTGATGATGAAGAACGTGTATGACCTGAAGGCCCAGTCGGTGCAGAAGGAGAAGTTCAAGTTGGACATCAAATATCTGTGCGACACCACCGGCGTCTCAGTGTCCTACATCCCGGAAGGCAACTTCAAGATGACAACCCTCTTGAAGATGATGAACCTCGACCGGCTTGACGACAACAACAAGACCAACCCGAACGGGAAGTACGACTTCCTTGAGGGCTATACGGTGCAGTCGTCGAACGGACGAATCATCTTCCCCGTCGCTGAGCCGTTCGGAGCCTGGCTCGCGAAGAAATTAGGCAGTGAGGAACTTGCGGCCAAATACTGCTACTACGAGATTTACGACACCACCAAGACCGTGGCCAAGCAGGTGGCTGAGAAGAACAAGTTCAGCCTGACTGGTGAGTTCAAAGGCTCGTCAGAAAGTGAGATAGACCTCGGCAGCAACAACATCCCGCAGGGTTCGGTCGTGGTGACGGCTGGAGGCGTGACCCTTGTGGAGGGCTCGGACTATACCGTGGACTATGCCGCGGGTAAGGTCTCCATCATAAACCAGAGCATCATCGACGCCGGTACCAACGTCAACGTCAGCCTTGAGAGCCAGTCGGAGTTCTCGATGGTCAGAAAGACGATGGTCGGTGTGAACTGGGACTATGACTACTCGAAGGACCTTCAGTTCGGAGGTACGTTCATGCACCTCTCGGAAAGGCCGCTGACCACGAAGGTGGCGATGGGGGCTGAACCGCTGAACAACACGGTTTGGGGGCTTCATGTCAACTGGAAGAAGGACAGCCAGTGGCTGACGAACCTCGTGGACCGCCTGCCTTTCATCGAGACCACCCAGCCTTCAAGCATCAACCTGTCCGCCGAGTTCGCGCAACTCGTGGCCGGCAAACCGAAGGATGTGCAGGGCAATGCCTCCTACTTGGATGACTTCGAGAGCACCAAAAGCCCGATTGACGTGAAAACCCCGAACCAGTGGATGCTCTGCTCCACTCCTTCCGTCTTCGAGGAGTCTTCGCTGAAGAACGACCTGAAGTATGGCTACAACAGGGCGAAACTGGCTTGGTACGTAATCGACCCTTTGTTCACGAGACGAAGCTCGTCGCTCACCCCTTCGCATATCAAGAACGACCTGGACCAGTTGTCGAACCACTATGTGCGCGAGGTCTATGTCAGGGAACTCTATCCTAACAAAGACACCAACCAGGGCGAGAGCAACACCCTCGACATCCTCAACCTGGCATACTACCCATCTGAGCGCGGACCGTATAACTACGACCCGGTACTGAACGAAGACGGCACGCTGCCTGAGCCGGAGAGACGATGGGGCGGCATGATGAGGAAACTCGACACGAGTGACTTCGAGACCTCAAACGTGCAGTACATAGAGTTCTGGATGCTTGATCCGTTCATCTACACCAAGGACAGCCTGGATTACGCCGGCGAATTGGTGCTGAACCTCGGCGAGGTCAGCGAGGACGTGCTGAAAGACGGTAAGAAATCATATGAGAGCGGACTGCCCGTCGGAGCAGCCGGAAGCACTACGACTACGGCATGGGGCAAGGTGTCGAACGAGAAGAGCGTGGTCTATGCCTTCAGCACCGAGAGCGACGCGCGTCTCAGGCAGGACGTCGGTCTTGACGGTCTCACGAACAACGAGGAACTCTCGTTCTTCTCAGACTATCTGACCCAAGTCAAGTCTGTTGTCCGCCCTGGTGACGTGGACAAAATCGTCAACGACCCATCGGCCGACAACTACCGATATTTCAGGGGCAAGGAACTGGACGACGCCAGGGTGTCAATCCTCAACCGATACAAGCATATCAACAGTCCGGAGGGCAACTCCCCGAACTCGACGGGCGAGAACTACAACACCGCATACAAGACCACTCCTGATGTGGAGGACATCAACCAGGACTATACGATGAACGAGTACGAGAACTACTATGAGTTCACCGTTCCTCTCATCCCAGGCAGGCTCGACGCAGCCAATACGAACGGTTATATCGTGGACTCCAGGAAGACGACCGTGAAACTGAGGAACGGCAAGACCGAGGAAGCGGTCTGGTATCAGTTCAGAATACCCGTGGAGAGCGGAAAGCGAATAGGCTCCATAAGCGACTACAGCAGCATCCGCTTCATGAGGATGTACCTTACGAAGTTCAAGAAGCCGGTCGTACTCCGATTCGCCAGCCTCGACCTCGTGAGGGGGGAATGGAGGAACTACGACCAGACCCTGTTCACGGGAACGAAACCAAGCACCAGCGGAACGATGAGGACCTATGCGGTCAACATCGAGGAGAACAACGACAAGACACCGGTCAACTACGTCCTTCCTCCTGGCATCTCCCGGACCACGGACCCTTCGCAGCCACAACTCACGCAGGACAACGAACAGTCACTCGCTATGCTCGTGACCGACCTCGCCACCGGCGACGCGCGCGCCGTGTATAAGACCACGTCATTAGACATGCGCCAGTACAAGCACCTGCAGATGTTCGTCCATGCCAACCGTGTGGATGGCTATGACACTCCGAGGGACAACCAGATGAGTCTGTTCCTCAGAGTCGGCAGCGACTATAAGAGCAACTATTACGAATATGAGATTCCGCTCGTCCTCACCCCGGACGGACATTACGACACGTTCACGTCAACCGGCTGCGAGGCGGTATGGCCAAAGGAGAATATGCTTGACATCGACTTTGATGTATTCACCGAGGTGAAGCACAGCCGCAACAAGGCCAAGGCCGCTGGCGAGGCCGGCTATACGGAGATTTATTCCATCTACGACTCCGACAAGCCTAACCACAGAATCAGTGTCATCGGCAATCCGTCGCTCGGTGAGGTGAAGACCATGATGCTCGGTGTCAGGAACAATGGCCATGAGACGGGAAGCATAGAGGTCTGGGTTGACGAACTCCGCCTCCAGAACTATAACAATGACGGAGGCTGGGCCGCTCAAGGCTCGATGAACGTGCAACTGGCAGACTTGGGCAGCTTCAATGTGACTGGACACGTGGAGACAGCGGGTTACGGAGGACTGGAGCAGGGGGTCCTGGCCCGCAGTGACGAAGACCTGTATGAATGGGGAATGACTACCAACATACAGCTGGGCAAGTTCTTTCCGGACAAATGGAAGATGGCACTGCCGCTGTACTACTCATACTCATGGCAGAAGATATCCCCTAAGTACAATCCGTTTGATTCCGACATGCTCCTGAAGGATGCCCTCGATGAGTTCCCTGATAGCCATGGGCGTGACTCACTCAGCAACCTGACCCAGTCGGTGGTGAGGAACAAGAACTTCTCTCTGAGCAACTGGAAGTCGAACTGGTCCCACCGCACGCCGCTGCCGTTCGACCCTGCCAATTTCTCAATCAGCTATGCCTACAGCCAGAGCTACAAGGAGGGTGAGACCACAGTGTACCAGAATAACGAGAACTGGAAGGGAAGCCTCCAGTACAACTATTCCCCGAAATACACCACGTGGGAACCGTTCAAGGACATGAAATCGAAATCCAAGTGGGCGGATATCATCAAAGCCCAGAACCTTAACTGGCTTCCTCAGAGCATATCCTTCAGCACAGACATCTCAAGGACCTACTATGAGTATCAGGAAAGGGACATAGACGCAGGCACCAGACTGCCTGTGGAGTTCTCGTCGCAGTTCCTCTGGAATCGTCAACTCACGTTGCGCTGGGATATCTTCAAGTCTCTGAAACTGAATTACTCTTCGGCGACACATGCAGAGATAGAGGAACCATACAGGATAGTGAACAAAGACCTGTACCCGGATGACTACTCGATATGGAAGGACAGCGTGATGAGGAGCATACGCGATCTCGGTCGTCCGCTGACTTACAACTCCACGTTCTCCGGCTCATACACGGTGCCGCTGAACAGAATCCCGCTTACCGACTGGATGGGACTTGACGGCAGCTACAACTCCACATACGGCTGGACCCGCGGCGCGGAACTGGCGGACAAGACATCGTTGGGCAATACTGCTATCTCGCAGAGAAACATCACCATCAATGGCAAACTCAACATGGAGACCCTCTACAAGAAGTCGAAGTTCCTGGACGAGGCAAACCAACGGTTCTCGGGCAACAAATCCTCGTCGGACTCAAAGAGCAGCACGGGCAGGGCAAGGACCAATGCCAAGGGTGCTACGAACAATACGGAAGGTGGCAAGACCTCAGGCGCCGGCAAGAAAAAAGGCTTCAACTACGAGATCGGACTTAATGACTCCACATATACGGAGGTCAGACATAACCAGAACTCCAAGAAAATCATAGTCCGCGGTACCACGAAAGACGGTAAGACCTACAACGTGAAGTACAAGAGGGTGGACGAGAACACCATCCGCGTCCTCAATCAGGACACGATTCCTATTAAGTTGTCGGTAACAGCCAAAGCCCCAGTGGATCATACCACCTCGACCTGGTACAAGACCTCTCAGGTCATAGCGCGTGGGCTGATGATGATACGCAACGTCAGTCTATCGTACAGGAACACATACTCACTGTCAATGCCAGGGTTCAAGACTGAAATAGGCAATGCCTTCGGCCAGAGGAACATTGACGGGATACTCTCTCCGGGACTTGACTTCGCACTGGGGGCGATAGATGACAGTTATGTGCGACGCGCATACGACAGGCACTGGCTGAACGACTCAGTGACCACTCCTGCCAACTCCAATGCCACAGAAGACGTACAGCTGAGGATGACGCTCGAACCGGTTCGTGACCTCAAGATAGACCTCTCAGCAAGCCGGACGATGAACAAGTCGCAGAGTATCCAGTTCATGTACCAAGGTATGCCGACCACGCAGAGCGGTAGTTTCACGATGACACTGATCACCATGAAGTCGGCGTTCTCGTCGATAGGCGACATAAACGACAACTACAACTCAAAACCGTTCGATGACTTCCTCGGCAATCTCGATGTGGTCCGGAACCGCGTGGAGGGACAGTATGCCGGTGTCAAGTACCCGATAGGGACTGGTAAGGAATATGAGAACATGCCGTTCGATCCGGAGAAGGGGACGGTTGACAAGTATTCCGCCGACGTGATGATTCCGGCGTTCCTTGCGGCATATAGCGGACGTGATGCCGGCAGTTATTGTCTTGACATCTTCCCGTCATTGCTCAAGATGCTGCCAAACTGGAGCCTTTCCTACAGCGGCCTGTCGAAACTGTCGTGGTTCGCCGAGCGTTTCAAGAGTTTCAATGTCAACCATGCTTACAAGAGCGTGTATTCAGTAGGCGCCTATAATTCCTTTACGAACTATATCGCCTGTATGGGAGACCTGGGCTTCATAACTGACGTCACATCTGGCAATCCTATCCCAAGCAGTATGTACAATGTCAGCACCGTGAGTGTCAACGAGACGTTCTCGCCGCTTATCGGTGTGGATATGACGTTCAACAGTGGCCTGTCAGGGAAGTTGGAATACAAGAAAACACGAAGCCTGAACCTCAGCATGACTTCCGTGGCTCTGACCGAGAACTACTCAAACGACATCGTTATCGGAATGGGATACAAGATAAAGGATCTCAACCTCTTCGGGGCTAAGCGACTGCAAGACCCGTCGAGCAAGAAGAACTCAAAGTCCTCGAGGAACTCAAAGAACCAGAAGAACGACAAGAAAGAAAGTCAGACATCAAGGACGACAACCTCAAGGAACCGCAACACGGTAAGCCATGACCTGAATCTGAGGTGCGACTTCTCATATCGTATGCAGAATGCCATCAACAGGAATATCCAGACGAGAGTCAGTACAGGCACAAACGGCAGTACGGCGTATAAGATTGCCGTATCGGCAGACTATACCTTCAGCCGTATGCTGACACTCAGCGGCTTCCTGGACTGGCAGAAGAACGTGCCTTTGGTTTCCACGAATTCATACCCGACCACTACCGCTGACTTCGGAGTCAGCATGAAGTTCTCACTTACAAGACAATGACGCTGAAGCAGCTAATAGATAGGGAAGACTGGGAAGGCCTGGGCAGAAACCTTGAGACGATGTCGAACTCCCAGTTCAGGACGGCTGAAAGCAGCATACGCACGCTGCTCATGTCTGTGTCAAATGAGCTCTTCTGGAAAGCATATCTCTTCCTGATGAAGTACCGGCGTCAGTCGTTCATAACCTGCATCACTTCCATCCGGCATCTCGTGAGGTCGGGCGAACTGGATTTTGATAATGAGCATGCACACGAACTCTGTTCCTGGATGAAGGAAAACTGTCCTGAGTACATCCCGAAACTCATGCGTATCGCCATACCACTGCTGGCGACGGAGGAGCAGATGGACGGACTCCTGCATTGTTTCGAACTCAGTGCGGCCGAGCAGTGTGTCGCTGTACTCATGCGTCAGGACACTCCTCTCGCGTATTATGCCATGTTCAAGGCACTGAGACATGCGGACAATCCGGACCTGGTCAGGAAGTGCATTATATTCCTCGTACAGAAGCATGATGACATGGCATTCAACATGGCGAGCATCCTCAGAGGGTATTTCGGAATAGAGCGGATAAACATGAATTTCTCACTGAGAATCGAACCGTACGAACTCAACTACATAGACAAGTCATTTGCTAATTTCAATAATTTTCTTAACGGAAGGAGACCGGTATTATGAGAAAGACCAAACTGCTGCCAGTGCTGCTGCTGGCTCTGTGCTGTCAGATTCCAGCGTTTGCGCAAGACATCAACATGGAAGTGTCCGCGAATCTGGCTTCGAGTGACGTAACCCCATATGATACGCTACCTTATTATAAGTTCAGGGTGACGTTGAGGGACAAGAAGAACAACGAGTATTCCGTAAAGCACCCAGAGATGTTTCTGTCGCGGAAAGCGATAGAGCGGCGTAAGAGACAGAAAGTGAAAATCGACAAGACAGACCTGCCTGTCAGCGGGAAATACCTTGACATGATTCTCCGGACGGGAGTGAGGATAGAACATACCAGCAAATGGAACAACACGGTCCTGGTCAGTACTACGGATTCCTCGGTGGTCTCTGAGCTTCTGGCACTGCCGTGTGTCAAGGATGTGAGGAAGGTCGCTTACTATAAGGGGAAGAAAGGCTCTGGTTCTTCGGAGGAAACCAGATCGACAGAAGTCCCTACGCTGGATTCGACGAGGGTGTCTTTCTCCAGGATGGTCGGCGCGCTCACACAGAGGCAAACGGCAGCAGGCAAAATCAACATCCCCGATTCGAATGATATCTATTGTGTCGCCAGCACGCAGATAAAGCAGCTGAACGGAAAGAGCCTGCATCAGTCAGGGTATAGAGGCGAGGGTATGACGATAGCTGTCATCGACGGTGGTTTCACAAATGCCGACATCCTTCCTGTGCTGAAGAACACGAAGGTGTTGGGCACCAAGGATTTCGTCCATCGCAGGAACGACTTCTACAACACAGGCAGTCACGGCATGATGGTGCTCTCATGCATGGGGACAGACGTGCCGGGAACGATTGTGGGGACTGCTCCTGATGCTTCATATTGGCTGTTGCTGTCTGAGGATGGCGAGTCGGAGCAACTGGTGGAGGAGGACAACTGGTGTGCCGCGATAGAATTTGCCGACAGCGTCGGTGCTGACGTGGTCAATACGTCATTGGGCTATGCCAACTTCGACGCACCGGAGGACTGTGTGAAATACTGGCAACTTGACGGATATACCGAGAACATATCACGTTCGGCCTCGCTTTGCGCGAAGAAAGGCATGGTGCTGGTGTGCAGTGCCGGAAATGCAGGTGATGAACAATGGAAACTCATCACCCCGCCTGCCGATGCGAAGGACGTGCTTACGGTTGGCGCAGTGACATTCAACAACATAAACACCAATTTCTCTTCCATAGGGTTCACTACCGACGGACGGATAAAACCTGATGTGGTGGCTCTTGGTGAGCAGGTCTGGCTTTGCTCACCGACAGGAATGTTCGTCCCGGTAGCGGGGACTTCGTTCGCTTCGCCGATTCTCTGCGGGATGGTGGCTTGCTTGTGGCAGGCTCTCCCGGAACTGAATGCCTACGAGATAATGGATGTTGTCAGGAGGTCAGGCAATAACGCATCTCATCCCGACAATGTATATGGACACGGCATACCTGACTTCACCAAGGCATGGCAGGCAGGAACAAGGCAATAACACTTCACGAACTGAACTCAATGGTGCGTGGCACCCTTGAGGCCTCGTTCGTCACACCTCTCTGGATTCAGGCCGAAATCAGTGAGCTCAGAGAACGGGGTGGGCATTGCTATATGGAATTCGTCGAGAAGGGCGCCAATGGCAATGATATAATAGCCAGGTCATCCGCTGTGGTCTGGAGAAGCACGTGGGCTCTGCTGAAGCCTTATTTCGAGCAGACCACCTCGCATCCGCTCTCGTCGGGAATGCAGGTGCTCGTACAGGTCGAGGTGACATTCCACGAACTTTATGGCTACAAACTCATCGTGCTGGAGATAGATCCGACATACACCCTCGGTGATATCGCGAGGAAACGGCAAGAGATTCTTCACGCACTCGAACGTGAGGGAGTGCTCGGAATGAACAAGGAACTATCCCTGCCTGTGCTCATCCGCAGAATTGCGGTCATCTCATCTCCTACAGCGGCGGGATGGGAGGATTTCAGCAACCAACTGGCTGGCAATCAGCACGGCTTTGTGTTTGATGTACGTCTTTTCCCGGCGACCATGCAAGGCGCGGGCGTAGAGCCATCAGTCATAAAAGCGCTAAGCATCATAGCCGATGATGTGGATAACTGGGACGTGGTGGTTATTATCCGTGGGGGTGGTGCGGTTGCTGACTTGGCGGGGTTCGACACTCTTGCCCTTGCCGAACATGTGGCGCAGTTCCCGCTTCCAGTAATCACGGGTATTGGTCATGAACGCGACGACACTGTCATCGACCTGATTTCCCATACCAGGGTTAAGACTCCCACTGCAGCCGCCGAGATGATAATCAGTCATCAGCTTGTGCAATTGCGGCGTCTGACCGACCTCGCCGACCGGCTGCATCGCGGTGTGCGCGATAGACTCGCAACCTCTGTCGGCAGAATAGAACAACTCCAGCTGAAGGCTACCCTTCTGTCAAGACGGATGTTGGAGTCAAAGTCCCATCGCATTGAACTGCTTGCTTTCAGGCTACCGCTTGTACGTCAGACAATCAAGGATAGGACTCATAGACTTGAACTCCTGCGGATGAAACTCGAAGCGGCTAATCCTGAGCACTTGCTCCGTCTCGGCTACGCTATCGTCCGCCATAAGGGGCGCACCGTCAAGAACGCATCGGAACTCCATGAGGGAGACCTGCTGCAAATCAATCTCCATTCAGGTTCTGTCAATGTCGAAGTCAGGAGCAGCGAGTGAGTCCCAGCAGCCAGTAATGGTGAGTTTTGTAAATACACCGAATAAATAAATATGAAATACGAAGAAGCAATAAAGCGATTGGAGGAAATCGTCTCGAAAATCGAGTCGGGCTCACTTGACGTTGATCAACTCGCCACCAAACTTGAGGAAGCAAAGAGACTCATCCAGTTCTGCCAGTCAATACTGACGCAAGTGGGTGAGGAGATTGATCAGATTCTTGGCGAGCAGTAAAAAAATACGTAAAAACACATTATTCTGTCGAAAAGGTTGGCTGAATCGATTATTTTTTGTATTTTTGCTCCGATTTATGGAAAAGACTCTTGTCATACTCAAGCCAAGCGCCGTCCAGCGCTCACTTGTCGGTGAGGTGACGGCACGTTTCGAGAAGAAGGGCCTCCGTCTTGCGGGCATGAAGATGATGCAGCTTACGGACGAGTTGCTCGACAAGCATTATGCTCATCTTGCAGGGAAGCCGTTCTTCCAGAGAATCAAGAACTCGATGATGGCTGCACCGGTTGTCTGCTGTGTGTTTGAGGGTATCGATGCTGTTGAGGTCGTGAGGCTGATGACGGGCAGTACGAATGGCCGGAAGGCCCTGCCGGGTACAATTCGAGGCGATTTCGGAATGAGTTTTCAGGAGAACATCATCCATGCATCAGACAGTCCGGAGAATGCGATTGCCGAAATCAATCGCTTCTTCAACTCAGATGAGATATTTGAATACAAGTTGGCGAATATGCCGTTCCTCTATGCCAACGATGAATATTAACCTAAGCCCAAAAACCGATTAAGAATGATTACAATCTGTAAAAGAATATTCCACGTCCTGACTCTCTCCGCCTTGACTTTGAGCGCTTCCGCTCAGGATCTCATAGCAAGTCGCGCACCATCAGACAACAAACTGATAGATGTAAGGAACATCAAGATAGCCAATGCTTTCGAAGGCACTGCTAAGTTCTTTGAAAGTGATATTTATTCATCCTGGAATCATAAGTCAGTGGCCAATGTCGAGGGATTCCTTCCTGCAAGGTTCAAGGTGGATCTCCGTGGATTCGCCATGCCAACTCCAAGCCGGAAAATCACTTCCAACTTCGGCCGACGCTGGGGACGGAACCATAAGGGCATTGACGTCAAGGTGTATATCGGCGATACCATCAGCTCTGCTTTCGATGGCAAAGTCCGCATCGTGGGGTACGATGCCAATGGATGGGGATATTATGTATGTATCCGTCACTCGAATGGCTTGGAGACATTGTACGGCCATCTAAGCCGTCAGCTTGTCAAAGAGGATGAGATTGTCAGGGCAGGGCAACCGATAGGTCTTGGCGGGGTGACAGGCAGGACCAATGGCTCGCACCTTCATTTCGAGACACGTCTGCTCGGAGTGGCAATCAATCCTGCGCTGTTGTTCGACTTCGCTAATCAGGATGTCACAGGTGACTACTATATCTCCACTCTTGGTGAGATTAACAAGCGTCCGGCGTTTCCGGTCATGATTGACGACGTGGTGACTCCGGCGAATCGCACTTCGGCTTCTTCAAGGTAATGTGAGGCATGGATACTCAGGAGCAGTTCAGACAGGTAATGGACAAATGTCGCGATGTCTTCTCCAAGAAACTTCACGACTATGGCGCTGCGTGGAGGATACTTCGTCCGTCATCAGTGACAGACCAGATTCTCATCAAGGCAAATCGCATCCGCAGTCTTGAGGTCAAGGGTGTCTCGATGGTCGGTGAGGGAATCTATCCTGAGTTTCAGGCTATCATCAACTATGGCATCATCGGACTGATACAACTCGAACTTGGGTATGCGGAAAAGGAGGATATGCCTGCTGACCAGGCTCTCAACTTCTATGACAAATACGCGAAGAAGGCCTATGAACTCATGATGCGTAAGAACCATGACTACGATGAGGCATGGCGCTCGATGCGCATCAGCTCATATACAGACTTGATTCTCATGAAGATCTATCGTACGAAGGAGATAGAGGGGAACAACGGGCAGACCTTGGTCTCCGAGGGTGTCGATGCCAACTATATGGACATGATTAATTACTCAGCATTCGGGTTGATTAAACTTGATTTCGGAGAGTGAGAAAGACGATTGCCAATATTTCCCGTCTCTTGTTGGCACTGACCTTTCTGTTCTCAGGTTTCGTCAAAGCCAATGACCCGTTCGGAATGTCATACAAGATTGATGACTATTTCGTGGGGTTCGGGCTTCATTCGGATAGTCAGTTGTCACTTCTCCTCGCCGTGGCGCTTGCGACTTTGGAATTCGCGTTGGGCGTCTGTCTGCTTTCGGCCATAGGACGGAAGGTCACTTCGAGAATCACATTCTTATTTATGACCGTCATGACCTTACTGACGGTTTATATTTTTATCGCAAATCCTGTTGAGGACTGTGGCTGTTTCGGTGATGCCATAGTGCTCACCAATGGTCAGACGCTTCTGAAGAATATCGTCCTGATAGTCCTGGCCTTTCTGTTTCTCCTCTGGCATGACAGAATTCCTCGCCTGCTCACATTACGTATGCGCCGCTTGATTTGCGCCTTGTCAGTAGTCGCTCCACTGGCTCTCTCACTTTACACTATGGTCAACCTGCCTGTCATCGATTTCCGCCCTTTCAAGGTCGGCACAGACATGACCGAACGCGTACGGTTGCCGGAAGTGACGGATGCGGAGATACTTGTGGCGAGATACAATGCGCTTGGCCTATGTGTTCAGGACATGCTGACTGAGGATGACGTCACTGATGCCATTTTCGATTCTGAGGGCATTGTACGTCTGGTGGTCGCGCCTGACATAGACGAACTGAATCCAGCGGACGCGAGTGCCGTCAGCGAATTGTGTTCTTCCGCTACCCGGATTGGGGAACGGCTGTTCTTCGTCACCGCTTCTGACATGGGGTCTGTTTGTGAGTGGCTACAGGACAGTGAACCACCGTTCACCGTCTGCTCGGCCGATGACAGGACGTTGAAGACCATAATCCGTGCGAATCCAGGTCTTGTCACACTGAAAGACGGTGTGATAGTCTCGAAGGAACGGCTGCGAGGTAGTTAGGTCTTGAACCGGGAGTCAGACCGGGAACCGTACGAAACAAAAACGAAATTGCCGATTTGAGGTAAATAATAACTGTTTTAAGAGTAAATGTATTATGCGTAAAAAAATTGTTGCTGGCAACTGGAAGATGAATAAGAATCTTCAGGAAGGTGTTGCCCTTGCAAAGGAACTCAACGAAGTTCTTGCGAACGAGAAACCAAACTGCGATGTCGTTATCTGTACTCCGTTCATCCACCTTGCGAGTGTCTCGGAGGTCATCAATCATGATGTCATCGGTCTTGGAGCCGAGAACTGTGCAGACAAGGTGTCGGGTGCGTTTACGGGTGAGGTGTCGGCAGAGATGGTTAAGTCAACAGGTGCTGAATATGTCATCCTCGGCCACTCTGAGCGTCGTGAATACTATCATGAGACTCCTGCCATCCTTAAGGAAAAGGTCGACCTTGCCCTTGCGAACGGTCTGAAGGTCATCTTCTGTATCGGTGAGAGTCTTGCTCAGCGCGAGGCCAACGAGCAGAATGCGGTATGCAAGGCTGAACTCGAAGGAAGTGTGTTCCATCTCACTCCTGAGCAGTGGTCAAACATCGTGATTGCCTACGAGCCGATCTGGGCTATTGGTACAGGCAAGACAGCGACTTCCGACCAGGCAGAGGAAATCCACGCCTTCATTCGCAGCCTTGTCGCTGAGAAGTATGGTGAGCAGGTAGCGGAAGACACGACCATCCTGTATGGCGGCTCATGCAAGGCATCCAACGCTCCTGAGCTCTTCGCTAAGAAGGACATCGACGGTGGACTTATCGGTGGCGCTTCACTCAAGGTCCCTGATTTCAAGGGTATCATCGACGCATGGAAATAATATCGTTGACAAACAGACGAGAACCTCGCATCACACTACTGACGGCTGCCTTCCTCGTGCTGGCAGCCATCGGTTCTTATGCCCAGACTACGTTCGTAAGCCAGCTCGAGGATAACTCGGTGCGGGGACAAGGCACTGTGGTGGTCAATCATGACGCCCGTCTTGACAGCATCGTGAATGGACTTGTGGAACTGCCTGCTTATGCGGAGCACCGACGCGTCGAGCGAGTCGCCGACAACCACAAGACTACTCAGTCGAAGGTGAATGACAACCTGCCGGCATATCAGAAGACCACCGGCGCCACAGTGAGGGAAAAAGCCCGTGGCTACAGAGTGCAGGTGTTCTTCGGCGGCAATCAACGGACCGACCAGAGCAAGGCTCAGCAGATAGGAACGAAGATACAGTCGCGCTATCCCGAGCTCCGTGCGTATGTCACTTTTGAGTCACCTCACTGGAGATGCAGGGTAGGGGATTTCAAGACCCGCGAGGAGGCTTCACCGTACGTGCACCGTCTTCGCTCCACTGGATTCTGTCCTGACGCGGCGGTAGTCCGTAGTGAAATCTATATTTATGAATAACGAGAACAACAGCATGGAGGAACTGAGGGAGTGCGTCGCCCGGACCTTGGCGTTGGTGGGCGAGGACCCGGCGCGTCCCGGACTCCTGAAAACGCCGGAACGAGTGGCCAAGTGCATAGAGAAGTTCACGTCTGGCTATTCGATGGATCCTGTACAGGTTCTCCGTTCTGCGCTTTTTGATGAAGACTATAGCCAGCCTGTGGTCGTACGCGACATCGAGTTCTATTCTCTTTGCGAACACCATCTGCTTCCGTTCTTCGGGAAGGTGCATGTGGCTTATATCCCTGATGGGAAGATTGTAGGGCTCAGCAAGATACCACGAGTGGTTGATGTCTTCGCCCGTCGCCTTCAGGTACAGGAACGTATGACCTGCCAGATACGCCAGTGCATCGATGAGGCGCTCAGTCCATTAGGGGTATTTGTCAAGGTCGAGGCTCAGCACCTTTGCATGCAGATGCGAGGTGTTGAGAAACAAGGTGCCCAGACAGTCACCTTCGATTATTCCGGCGCGTTCTCCGACCCGGTACTGCGGCGCCAGGTCATGGATGCCGACAACTAACACCTATAGCCATACCACCGCCTATGATAGCCCAGAGCACCATAGATAGGATAATCGATGCGGCCAGCATCTATGATGTGGTCTCGGATTACGTCACCTTGCGCCGTTCTGGCGCAAGCTACAAGGGGCTCTGCCCCTTCCATGACGATACCACACCGTCTTTCTATGTCTCTCCGGCGAAGAACCTCTGTAAGTGCTTCTCCTGTGGGAAGGGGGGCAATCCCATACATTTCATCATGGAGATTGAGCAGCTTAATTTCTTCGAGGCTATCAAGTTCTTGGGCAAGCGGTTCGGCATAGAAGTCGAGGACAAGGAACTGACACCAGAGGAACGTAAGGCGGAAAGTGACCGCGAGAGCATGTTCGCCGTCAATGAGTGGGCCAGCGGCTATTTCCACAGTCAGATGCTTGACACCGACATAGGCAAGGCTGTCGGTCTGGCCTATTTCCGTGGACGGGGATTCCGTGATGACATCATCGAGGAATTCCGTCTGGGCTTTTGCCCGGACAAGATGGACGCTATGTCCTCCGAAGCCATACGCAAGGGCTATAATGCCGATTATCTGGTCAGGACAGGTCTTGCCTTCCGTATGGACAACGGACAGATGAGGGACAAATACCGTGGCAGGGTGATTTTCCCTTGGTTCGGAATCAGTGGCAAGGTCACGGGGTTCGGCGGACGTGTGCTCGACGCCCGCACCAAAGGCGTCAGCCAGAAGTACATCAACTCACCAGCATCCGAGATCTATGACAAGAGCCGTGAGCTCTATGGCATATTCCAGGCGAAGAAAGCAATCAAGAAGGAAGACCGTGTCTATATGGTGGAGGGATATACCGACGTCATATCCATGCACCAGTGCGGAGTGGAGAACGTCGTGGCCAACTCCGGCACCGCGCTGACTGACGGCCAGATCAGGATACTTCTTCGTTTCACAAACAATATCACACTCCTCTATGACGGTGACGCCGCCGGCATCCATGCCGCGATGCGAGGCACCAACATGCTCCTCGCCGCCGGAATGAACGTCAACATACTCCTCCTGCCCGATGGTGACGACCCTGATAGTTTCGCACGCAAGCATAACGCATCCGAGTTCAAGGCATACGTCGAGGCCAATCAGAAAGACTTCATCACCTTCAAGGCGGACCTTCTTATGGGAGAGGCGGGTAATGATCCACAGAAAAAGAAAAACCTGATAGAGGACATCGTTGAGAGCATCGCCTCCATACCAGAGGAGATCGGCCGCTCGGTCTATATCCATCAGTGCAGTGAGATGATGAAAGTGGCGGAGGGCATACTTGTGCGGGATGTGGCGAGGAAACGTAATGAGAAGAGGCCGTCTCAGGCTGATGCCGGTCGTGAGCCCACGGCCGCCACGGACAATACGGCCGCTCAGGACGGCACGGCCGATGCTGCCAAACCAGTCGCTCAGGATGAACCAGCCATTTCCGACACTCGGCTGATAAAAATCGAGAAAGCCCTTATTCGTCTCATCGTCCGCTATGGTGGAGTCAGATTCAACTATATCACCAGCGATGGAGATAAGGCAAACACCACTATCGTTGACTTCATCAGTCAGGATCTTGAGGCGGACGACCTCCATTTGCAGCATCCGCTTTATAGGTCGATGCTATCACAGGCGGCTGAGGTCGTGCATAATCCAGCCAACGATGCCCAGCCCGACTCCGTCACCCATCATTTCCTCTCCAACTCCGACCTCGACATCAGTCGGATGGCGGCGGAGATGATGAGCGACCGGTACGTGCTCTCCAAAAGCTCGGCGGACGACCCACAGTCAGAAGAGTCGCGACCAGAGGAGTTTGCCGTGCATCTACTGCTCGACTACAAATTCGTGATCATTGAGGAGACCATAGAACAAATAAAAAGACAACTGGCTGACCCGGCTGTCCTGTCTGACTCTGCCCGTTGCGCCGAGATACTGCGCAAGCAGATGGCGTATAACGAGATGAAGAAATGTCTCGCTAAGAGACTTGGTGATCGTGTAGTAGGTTAGGGAACGTGAATTCCTTGTTCAGTTTCTTGATGTCAAGTTTGAACTCCATCGTCTTTTTCGTAGGCTGCCATTCTTGGCTCTTCGCGGAGAGCTCGTTCACGCTCTTCTCGTCATTGTCGCTGATGACCTCGACGGATACCGGAGCCACACCCTTGTGCAACATGTCCAGATCCCTTGCCGCCGCGATGGACAAGTCCACCACGCGTCCGCGCCTGTAAGGCCCGCGGTCAGTCACCGTGACTACGATGCTCTTCTGGTTGTTGAGGTTAGTCACTCTCACCTTAGTGCCGAACGGGAGGCTTTTGTGAGCGCAAGTGTATTCGTGCATATTGTAGGTACTTCCGTCCGCGGTTCTCCTGCCATGGAATTGCGACCCGTAATACGAAGCCAGTCCGTCATATCTCTGCGCCAGTGCGAAGCCGGTCACAAACGAACCCGCAATGACTATAATCGCTGCGATTATTCTGTTCATATTTCCAATTCTTACGAGGGGCATCCCTCAGTTTAAGCGTCACTCCAGAGCCTTTGACAGGCATCAAGAGCACAAATTTATTTCTTTTTCAACGCAAAATTACAAAAATATTTGGAAGCGACCAAATTTTTTTCTAACTTTGCAGTCGCAAACATCGCGGAGTAGTAGCAGTGGTAGCTCGTCAGGCTCATAACCTGGAGGTCGGTGGTTCGAGTCCACCCTCCGCAACAAGACGAGGTCGGGGTAATGCCCCGACCTTTTTTTAGTTGCCCAGCACGAACGTGTTCTAACGCCCGCAAGTCCCCAAGCCGCCCTAACAGTGGGAAGAACGGTTCTATCAGTACTCTATAAATGACATAAAAGAATAAGCATCGAAGGCGACAGTTAGGTCTAAATTGCCAGAGTGCCATTCCCTCAGTGCTTTATTGCAAGTGCAAAATTATAAAAAATTCCGTTACTAACAACAAAGTAGCGGATTTTTTTGCTTTTTTAATAAAAAAGTGCTGCCATCCTCACGGACGGCGACACTCAGACAAAAAAATGATTCATCCTAATTACTATTACAACGAAATGTTGAGTGCCGTTTCAATCGCTTGTGCCATACAAGCTGATGGTAATTCGTGTCCCTTCAATATCGGCATTAACTCTGCGCATGTAATACCAAGCAATGTGGAGAGTGCAACTTCGTTAATGCCCTTGCTTTCCATGGCATTAAGCATACGCATTGCTACCTTGCGTGCCTTGCGACGAGTATCCTGATTGGCAATACGTGCCTCTGAGTTTTCCCTCCAACGTGATGGAGTTGGAGAAGCAAATTCCTTAAGTCTTTCAGCTGTTTCGTACATAACTACTCCTCCTTTTTTATTTAGGTGGGTTCTATAAATTCATTTCTGGCGATTTTGAGGTTTGTTTCGGGCGGATTGCTGTGCGGAGCGAGGGAGCATAGCGAGCTATGTGACCGAGTGACAAACAGCAAGATGCCGAAAGAAAGCCAAAAGCGGCGAAAAGTTTATTCTAACCCATTGTTATGCTTATTTTATTGTAACGGTGAATTTTTAGAACCCACCTTAATAAATTTCTGCTAAATAGTCAACAAAACTATCTGTGTCTATAATATGGTTTTGCAGGAGGAACTGACGAACCTGTTCTTGTTTGAGCAGTTCCATCAAAGTGTGTTCACGTTCCTGCATTGTTCGTGTCAGTTTGATTGCGCCACCTGTAATGTCATCAAAACCTATTATTTTGTTCATATAAATAGCGCTCTTGTTAGAGCGGTAAGTGGTCTTTGAACGCAAAGGTAATACTTTTTTTCTCAAATTCAATCAATTTCCATGCCGGGAAATGTGATTTATATGCATTTTTAACTATTAATGGAAGTGATGGATGGCAAAACGCCCCTCCTTATCCTTATTTCTGTCGTCTATTAAGGTGGGTTCTATGAATTCACCGAATAACATAGGGCTGAGGGCTCATGCACAGCAACCTGCTCGGAACAAACCTCAAAATCGCAAGAAATGAATTTAGGGGTCCACCTACAATCTCTGCCGAGGTGCGACGGAGGAAGGCTGGAGGCCAGCGACAAGGTGGTAAAGAGCAGGAGCATCATGCTGAATGAGCCCTGTGTCAGTCGGCCGAGACAGACTTCCATGGTCTGTGAGAGTGGTTGACCACGTCTGTGACAGCGGTCAACCAGGCCTGGGAGAGCGCATGACGAGGTGTCGGTGAGCGTTCTCGCCGACGTGGTTGAGCGATGTCGCCGACGTGGTTGAGCGATGTCGGTGATGTGGGTGTGCGTTGTCACGGATGTGGGTGGGCGATGCCGGCGCATCTGCTGGGTGCTCCTATGGCGTGGAATTTATAGAACACCCTTTTATCGTTCGAGGGCCTCGAAT
>JAKSJE010000034.1 GCA_024398405.1 Bacteroidaceae bacterium | reverse complement strand
CGTATAGATATACAGGTAGAGGTCGAGAGCGTTCCATTCGAGGATATGGCAAAGAAACCTAAAGGGGAGAGCAGTGCCGCCATACGTGCCCGGGTCGTTGCAGCCCGCCAGATTCAGGAGGAGAGGTTCCGGGCGATTAAAGGTGTCCATTGCAATGCCCAGATGACCCCGTCCATGCTCAAGGAATACGTCAACATCTCCGATGAAAGTCTCGACATGCTCCGCATGGCCATGAAACGTCTCTCTCTATCCGCCCGGGCTTATGACCGTATCCTTAAAGTCTCACGCACCATAGCCGACCTCGAAGCCTCGCCGACAGTCGATAGGAACCACATCGCTGAAGCCGTCAGCTACCGCGGCCTCGACAGGGATACATGGTTTGAGCAGTAGCAGATTATGATGATGCTGAAGCGACGAAAACACCTGTTCGCCTCCCCTGGTTCTATCATCATAACCCTAATGACCGATTCGGACTCTTAATATGGCCGTAAGTCTTTCAAGGTGGAGTGTCAGCTGAAGAAGTCGGTGACAAGTTTTGCTTTTGCCGGACCTATGATCTGGGCGAGTTCTTCCGTTGAGGTGTTGCGGATTCGCTTCACGCTCTTGAAATGCCGCAGTAGTATTTCCTTTGTTTGGGGTCCTATCCCCTTGATGTCGTCGAGTTGTGATTTGGTCTGGCGATGACTTCTCTTGTCGCGGTGGAATGTGATAGCGAAGCGGTGTACTTCGTCCTGAATGCGTGTAAGGAATTGGAAGAGAGGGGTCTTAACATCAATTCCGACGGATGAGATGCCACCGTCCTTCTCGAAAACGAGCAGTTCGGACGTGCGGTGCCTGCCGTCTTTCGCAAGACCAGCGATTGGGATGCTGAGATGCAACTCGTCCTCGATGACTCTGCGTATGACTTCCATCTGTCCTTTTCCACCGTCGGCGATTATGAGATCTGGAAGGTATTTGTCGAGTTCACTTGTGTGTTCGGCTTTGATACGTCCGTACCGGCGGAACACCACCTCTGCCATTGATGCATAGTCGTCAGGTCCTATGACGGTACGGATGTTGTATTTGCGGTAGTCATCCTTCGATGGTTTTGCGCCCTTGAACACCACGCACCCAGCCACGGCATCTGTCCCAGATATGTTGGAGTTGTCGAAGCATTCAATATGATATGGCAGGTTGTCAAGATGAAGATGTTCCTTGAGGGCTTTCAGCAGGTTGGTGTTGCGCTGTTCTGGGTTGAGTTTCTCAGCCTGACGTGCTTTGTCGAACTTGTACTGTCTGACATTGGCTAGTGAGATGCCGAGAAGGTCGTGTTTCTCACCACGCTGAGGTACGGTGATTGTGACGTCGGTCAGCTCGGTCTCTATCTCGAACGGCAGGATGATTTCCTTGGCATGGCTGTCGTAGCGTTCCCTCATCTCCACGATGCCGAGCGCCAGAAGTTCTTCAGGGGTCTCGTCCATGCGTTTGGAATACTCAAAGGTGAATGCCTGGTTGATGCAGCCATGGGTGACGTGAAGGAAATTGATGAATGCTGATTTCTCATCGTCAGCTATGCTGAAGACATCAATATCGTGAGAATAATGGGCAATCACTTCTGTCTTCTCACAGTAGTCCATGGCAAGAAGGTATTTCTGCTTCAGTGTCTCAGCCTCTTCGAAGCGGAGTTCAGAAGCCAGCTGATTCATTTGTCCGAGCAGTTTGCTGCAGATAGCCCGTGTGTTGCCCTTAAGTATTTCCTTGACCTCGCGTACGTTGTTCATGTATTGCTCATGCGATAGTCTGCCTATGCACGGAGCCTGGCAGTTCTTGATGTGATACTCCAGACAGGTGCTGTACTTGCCTTGTCTGATTCCATCCTCCGTTATGGGCATACGGCAACTACGTAGCGGATATAGACGCCTGATGAGCTCAAGCATGTTGTTCAGGATACCGGCATGAGAGAAGGGCCCATAGTATTCTGCGTTGGGGAATGAAGTGTTACGTGTCTTGAATATCCGTGGCAGGTATTCGTGTGTGACGCATACGGACGGGTAGGTCTTGTCATCCTTGAGGAGGATGTTGTAGCGCGGTTTGTACCTCTTGATGAGGTTGTTCTCAAGAAGCAAAGCATCTTCTTCTGTCGGTACCACGACATATTGGATGTCACGGATTTTGCTGACGAGGATTCGTGTCTTACGGGAACTGACGTTCTTGAGAAAATAGGAGCTGACGCGTCGTTTCAGATTTTTTGCTTTCCCCACATAGATGATGGTTCCTTCGGAGTCGAAATACTGATAGCAGCCTGGCTTTTCAGGCAGGGCTGCTACTATCGTCATAAGTTTGTCGTTGCGGGCAGTCATCCTAACTTCCAACCTCGTCCATACCGATGCCGTCGGGATTAAACCCGTAACAACGTCATGATATCAATATCGTTCCCGATGAACTCACGTCCCTGAAGACCCTCATCACGGATTTCGATGATGAAGTTCATGTAGCATTTCTTTGGATTGAACTTGCGACACAGGTCCCATGCAGCCTTGATTGTTCCGCCGGTAGCGAGCAGGTCATCATGAATAAGAACGACGTCATCCTCTGTGATGGAGTCCTTATGGATTTCAATGACATCAGTTCCGTACTCCTTTGAGAATTCCTGACTTACTGTCTCAGCGGGAAGTTTGCCAGGTTTGCGGCAGAGGACGAGTCCGGCTCCGAGGCGCTGTGCGAGTATTGCACCCATGATGAATCCGCGGGACTCGATGCCCACGACCTTGGTGATGCCCTTGTCCTTATAGTATTCATACATTTCCTCTGCCATGATTCTGATGCACTCAGGATCTTTGAACAGGGTGGTGACATCACGGAAGTTGATGCCCGGAATAGGAAAGTCCGGAACACTGCGCAAATGATCTAATAGATACTTGTTGTTCATTTTCTCAGTATTTTATAAATGGGAAAGTTATTAACGTCCTAACAACACGAGCAGGGCATTGATGTCGCTTGGTGAGACGCCCGGAATGCGGCTTGCCTGAGCCAGAGTTGCCGGGTTGCCGGCTGCAAGCTTCTGCCGGGCCTCGATGCTTATCTGGGTCATTTTGGCATAGTCGAACTTACCTTCGATACGTATGTTCTCGAGTCTCAGCATCTTGTCGGCCACCATTTGCTCTCGGTCGATGTAGCCTTTGTACTTGATGAGAATCTCGGCGGCCTCTGTTATCTCCGACGCAAACCGGGAATCATATTGGGAGAGCATCTGGGTCAGGAATTCGTCAAATCCCCTTATGCTGCTGCGCATATTCGCGATTGTCACACCCGGTCTTCCGAGAAGGTCAACTAACTTACATCCTCTTTCCAAAGGAGTGGTGCCGATGGTGGTAAGGGCGTCATTGATGTAAGCGGCCTTGATGGAGAATGTCTCTGCAAAGTTGATAATTCTGTTTATTTCCGTTTTCTTGTTCTCCATCAAATCATACCTTTCCTTCGTGGCGAGGCCGATACGATAGCCCTTTTCTGTCAGTCTCATATCAGCATCGTCCTGACGAAGAAGTATGCGGTACTCTGCTCTTGACGTGAACATACGGTATGGCTCATCAACACCCTTCGTGACAAGATCGTCGATTAGCACACCGATGTAGGCCTCGTTACGATGTAACACGAACGGCTCACCACCGCTGCAGTTGACGGCAGCATTGATGCCTGCTATCAGTCCCTGTCCTGCTGCTTCCTCGTAACCGGTTGTCCCATTGACCTGACCGGCAAAGAAAAGGTTGGCAACGACTTTCGACTCAAGTGTGTGAGTCAACTGTGTAGGGTCGAAATAATCATACTCTATAGCATATCCAGGTCGATAGACCTCCACATTCCTGAAACAAGGAATCTGGCGAAGAGCCTCTATCTGGATATCCATCGGAAGGGATGACGAGAAACCATTGAGATACATCTCGTTGGTCGTCTCTCCTTCTGGCTCGAGGAAGAGCTGATGAAAGGGCTTGTCAGGGAATGTATGGAGTTTCGTCTCAATGCTTGGACAGTAGCGTGGTCCTATGCTTTGGATCTGCCCATTGTAGAGAGGAGAGTCCTCAAGTCCGGAACGCAATATGCGGTGCACCTCTTCGTTTGTCATGCACAACCAGCAGGGAAGACGGGTCAGCTCTCTCTGCGAGTCTGGAGTCATGTGACGGAATCCGTGGGTCAGATAAGAGAACCTGTACCATCCTTCGTCACCATCCTGACGCTCCATGAGAGAGAAGTCAACCGTCCTGCGATCAATACGTACAGGAGTGCCGGTCTTCATCCTTCCATGACGGATGCCAAGATTTGCGATAGATTCAGTGAGTCCTTTGACTGCCGGTTCGGATATCCGTCCCCCCTCAATCTTCTTCCGCCCAATATGCATGAGCCCGTTGAGGAATGTGCCTGAAGTGATGATTACGCACTTGGCATGAAATTCAGCACCCCACATCG
This sequence comes from Bacteroidaceae bacterium, assembly GCA_024398405.1. GTDB lineage: Bacteria > Bacteroidota > Bacteroidia > Bacteroidales > Bacteroidaceae > Colivivens. The sequence continues at coordinate 16,627 of JAKSJE010000034.1, read as the reverse complement.
TACGCACCCCCACCACTTGTAAGTCACGGGAGTCGGCTCGCTGACATTCAGTTGTAAGGAGTTCGGACACGCAGTCCTGCCATATATATAAATTAGGTGTGTTCTCAAGCACCGTCCTCCATGTCTGGATGAATTTTGCTCGATCGCACTGAGCACGCGGACTCCAGACTGCCGGACCTTTGGACAGGTTCAGCATACGGAACTGAATGGTACATGCATCCGTCACCTCACCCATGCGCCCTCCGAGCGCGTCAATCTCACGGACTATCTGTCCTTTGGCGATGCCTCCGACGGCAGGATTGCATGACATCTGTGCGATCTTGTTCATATCCATAGTGATAAGCACAGTTCTCGCACCCATACGAGCAGCAGCAGCGGCAGCTTCACATCCGGCATGCCCCGCCCCGACTACCACAACATCATAATCGAAGGTCACAGTTTAGTCTGTTTGATAATGTTGTCCTCGACAGCCTGACGAAGAAACTCCCTTACTTGCTCCACCTGAGAACTTGCGAATACAATCTGGTACATCAGCAAGTCTGTGCCGTTGCTTGTGATTTTTATCAACTGGCAAGGTGTGGCGGTCTTCCCTTCCGTCACAGCACCAAACCTGATAACCCACCTCTTGCCCTTGGCGGCACGGGACAGCATGAACTCACCGCTGTCCTTCCATACCACGTTACCACTGCCGAGATCAGTAGTCCTACCGAACTCGAAACGCATTGGCTCAGTCTCACCAGGATAGCCGTCAATAGTGACTTCAATATACTTGGACTTCTTTTTCACGGCTCTGTTCATCGAGAAAGTCACCCCTTCCTGGATGTCATCAGAATTGACAGAGCTTACACATGACATGTTCTCGTACCTCAAACTGTCCTGGGCATAAGCCTGAACCCCGAAAAAGAGCGAGATTGCAATGATTGCGCCAAAATGACTTATACAAGTTAACCTGCTCATATTGATTGTTCCTTAATTGTCTGCAAAGATACGGCATTTTTTTGAAATTGAGATTAAACCTCTAAAAAAAAATGATGTCAATATAACAGATTTCACAAATAACTCACTAAAAAGCAAGAACATTATGAGAAAGTTATTATTAGCGATTCTCTGTTGCGTGGCAACAAGTGTATTCGCACAAGGACAAGGTGGCTTCGGCGGTGGTCAGTTCGACCCAGCTCAGATGGTAAAGCGTCAGGCAGACCGTATCAAGCAGATCTGCGAACTCACAGATGAGCAATACGAGAAGGTCAAGACCCTCTACCAGAAACAGTCAGACGAGATGCGTAAGAGCATGGAAGAAGGTCAGCAAGGTCAGCGCATGGACCGCGAGGCGATGCAGAAGCGTCGTGAGGCTCAGGAGGCTGAACTGAAGAAAATCCTCACTGAGGAGCAATGGAAAAAATACGAGGAAGCCCAGAAACAGATGCGCGAACGTCGAGGCCAGAGAGGTCAGGGTGGTCCACGCGGTGGTTTCCAGGGTGGTCCTCAGGGTGCTTCTCAGCAGTAATGCAATCCTAAGCAATCGTGATAACATGGGTGTGTCAATTCGACACACCCATTGTTTTTTTGCCGAAACGTTTTGTTAGGTTATTTTTTTGTTGTACTTTTGCATATCATTAAACATTGACACGACATGGAAAAGTCATCAAATCTGAAGTTCAGGCTGACGGTCATGAACTTCCTTGAGTTTGCGGTGTGGGGCGCATATCTCACATGCATGGGTAATTATCTCGGAAGAGCCGGGATGGGATCTGAAATCGCTTGGTTCTATTCCTTACAGGGATTTGTATCCATTTTCATGCCCACGCTCATGGGAATCATTGCGGATAAGTATATTCAGCCTCAGAGGCTGCTGGGACTCTGCCACCTGTTTGCGGGACTTGCGATGGTCTGTCTCTGCCTCATGGGAGCCACGGCTGAGGCTGCAGGTGTCAATCCCGATAAAGCCTTGTTCATAACAGTATATGCTGTCAGCGTGGCTTTCTACATGCCGACGTTGGCCTTATCGAATACCGTTGCATTCAAGATACTGACCAGTCACGGACTTGACACTGTCAAGGCTTTCCCTCCTATCCGAGTATTCGGCACAGTCGGTTTCATAGCCACTATGTGGTTCGTGAATTGTGCCACCTCCGGTGAGGATGGCTTCTCATTCACATTCGCACCTGATAACTTCAAGTTCCAATACACCTATATGCAGTTCCTCGTATCAGGATTATTGGGAATCTTGCTCTGTGTCTATTGCTTTACTCTGCCACAATGCAAGATCAGCCATGACGGAACACAGCGGCAGTCGTCTGTATTTGAGGCTTTCAAACTGTTCAGGACGCGCAAGATGGCTTTGTTCTTCATCTTCTCCGCATTGCTGGGAATGGCTCTTCAGGTCACCAACAGCTATGCGACTCCTTTCCTCACAAGTTTCAAGGGCATACCTGAGTTTGCTGACACGTTCTGCGCAAACAATGCCACACTACTCGTCTCCATCTCCCAGATGGCAGAGGCGTTATGCATCCTGTGCATTCCTTTCTTCCTCAAGCGATTCGGTATCAAGATAGTCATGCTCATGGCAATGTCGGCATGGGTACTCCGTTTCGGATTCTTCGGGTGCGGCTCGCCTGATTTCCCAGGGGTCATCCTGTTCATTCTTTCCTGCATCGTATATGGTGTGGCGTTCGATTTCTTCAACGTATCAGGCGGACTCTTTGTCGATAAGGAATGCAGCGACGACGTCAAGGCTTCAGGTCAGGGTTTGTTCTTGCTCATGACCAATGGCATAGGTGCGACGGTGGGCACTCTTGTGGCTGGCGCCGTGATAAACAGCCACTGCACATGGAACGCTGACGGATTCTTGCTCGGTGACTGGGACGTTTGCTGGTACATCTTCGCTGGATATGCACTTGTGGTGGCAGTTCTCTTTGCTATCTTCTTTAAATACAAGCATGTGAAGGAGTAGGTCAGAAAATCATCAGACCTGCCAGACCACATAGCAAGAGCAGGATTATCGGATTTGTCTTATAGGCCAGCGAGCCGATGAACGCAAACCCGAAAATAAAAAGGCTGATGATGAACTGAAACGGACTCTCTGCGAACGAGCCGAAGTTCTCAGAGTTCATCAGCAGAATGGCAGCGGCGGCAATGAGTCCGACCACTGCCGGACGGATGACCGAGAACATCGAATTGATAATAGCGGTTTTATCCGTGTCCATGGAAGATATAGACTTCAGCAACAAGCGTGAAACCACTATCATAAGCAGGAACGGCAACCACAAGACTCCCAATGTCGCTACGATGGCTCCAAGGACGGCGGCCCATTCAGGCATTCCTGAGTTGAGGACGGATATGTATCCGGTGTATGTCGCCACATTGATTCCTATAGGACCGGGAGTACTTTGTGAGATGGCCACTATGTCGGTGAACTCCGATGCCGTGAGCCAGGCATTCTTCTCGACCACCTCATTGTGAATCAGTGACAACATGGCATAGCCGCCACCGAAATTCAGGATTCCTATATTGCTGAACGTCAGAAACAACTGCCAGAAAATCATCGTCTGCCTCCTTTCATCTTACCATACACAAAACCGCATACTACAGCACAGAGGACAATCAGCACCGGACTGATGCCACAGAAAGAGATTAGAGCGCAAGCCGATATAGGTATCCAGATGTTGTTGACAGATATCTTGGCGGTCTTGAACATCCTCAGACAAGGGACGAGGATGAGTGCCACTACGGCAGGACGCATTCCCATGAAGAATCTCATGACCCAGGGATTGTTCTTGAACGACTGGAAGAACATTGCGATGAGCAGAATAACAATGACACTTGGAAGAGCGACACCCAATGAGCCGACAAGGCCTAACAGCCAACCTCTGATGCCTTCTCTTGTTGCTGCGATTCTCATGCTTATGTATGTAGCCATGTTGATGGCGAACAAACCCGGCGCAGCCTGTGCGACCGCCAGAATATCGATGAACTCCTCGCTGCCCAGCCATCTCTTTTTCCTGACCACGTCATTCTCCACCATGGGAATCATGGCATAGCCGCCGCCGATGGTGAACAACCCCACCTTGAAGAAGGTGACAAACATATCTGTGTAAATATTCATGATGAATTGAAATATTGTGCAAAGATAAACAAAATATTTGTTTGTTTAGTAAAAAACATATGCTAACTTTGCAGAACCGAATACGAGAATGATGAAGAAACTCATATACCTGTTTATATCATCCATGGCTCTGTGCGCTGAGGCAGCAGCCCAGAATACTGGCTCAGGCATTATCAGGACCTTGAGCCATGTGACTCAATTCAACAGCCTATATCCACAGGAGAAGGTGTATCTTCACTTCGACAACACCGCCTATTTCAAGGGCGAGACAATCTGGTACAAGGCTTATGTGGTCCAGACCTCGTCTGAGGTCGGGAGCGGGAAGCCGGAAGCCAGGAGTGTCTTCAGTCCGACGAAACTCAGCAAAGTGCTTTACGTGGAGCTGGTCAGCCCTGGTGGTGATGTGCTCGAGACACAGAAACTCCATATTGACGATAACGGCGGCGCGCATGGTCAGTTCAGGCTTGACAGCATACTGGGTTCGGGCTTCTATGAAGTGAGGGCCTACACGCGCTACATGGTCAACTGGGGTGTCAATGCCCTTTTCTCACGGGCATTCCCGGTATTCGAAGCCACACCTGCCTACGGAGACTATTCCTCGCCTACCATCAAACCCACTTTGTACAAAGACCGGAACCCCAACGCACGCATGGCGGACTCGCTCTATCTGACTGCCGCCAAGGAAGGCATATTCACCGATGACAAGCCGAACAAAATCTCTGCCAGTTTCTATCCTGAGGGTGGCGACCTGGTCATGGGACTCAAGTCGCGAGTCGCCGTCTCCGTCATTGACGACAATGGAGCCGCCTACAAAGGCAGAGGCAGCGTGGTGGACGAGAGCGGCAATGAGATATGCACGGTAGAGACAGACTCCGCAGGGCGCGGCATGTTCTCCGTCACACCTACGGGCGGAGAACTATATCTCTCGATGGCTAACCACCGAGGGAAAATCCAGAGACTGGCTTTGCCAGACGTAAAGGCAGAAGGTTGCTCGATGTTCCTGGACGTGGTAAGCGATGACATCACCATGACACTACGTTCTCAGGGTGAGCTCATCGGCACCGAGATTGGTTATGCCCTGATGCATGACGGGAACATCTTCGCATGCGACACCATGACGGCACAGCCACTCATAGAACTCTCTCTCAACCGCCGCACCATGCCCGAAGGCGTCAACCAGATTACGGTCTTCGCGTCAGGCGGGAGAATCCTGTCAGAGAGGCTGTTCTTCATCTGTCCGGCGCCCGACAGTTCCGACAGCATCATAATAACTCCTGTGTCCAAAGGCCTCGGACCGCTCTCGGAAGTAGCGCTGGACCTGAAGACGAGACCTAACTCGGTGCTCTCATTCTCCGCCATGGACTGGGGCTCTATGAAGAACGGACGGCAAGGCAATGCCAAGACATGGATGCTGCTGAGCAGCGAGGTCAAAGGATACATCGCTGACATAGACTATTATTTCGAAGCTGATGACCCTGAGCACAGGCGTGCCGCCGATTTGCTCATGATGGTCCAGGGGTGGAGACGATACGACTGGCAACTCATGAGCGGACAGAAATGGTTCAGGAAGACTCATCCGATAGAAGACCAACTCTACATCTACGGCCAACTACGTGAGTACAGGAAGCGGAATCCGGTAAGTCATGTGGAGATGGACACCTATCTCTTCAACCGGCAGGGACAGAGCCTCGTCGGTTCGACCACGACCGACTCCTTGGGCAACTATGCCCTCAGACTCCCAGACATCAGCGGCGACTGGCTTCTGCAGATATTCACCAAGATCAACGACCGACGCAAGACATTCTATGTAGGCATCGACCGGCAGTTCGCGCCATTGCCTCGTTTCATCACCCCCGACGAGACCAAGGTGATTCAGCGCGACAAGCCCAACCTGTTCGCGAGAGACACAGGACAGCAGGCGACAGAGGAGCCGGAGGAACTCAACTATGCTGAGAAAGTACGCGTGATTCCCGAAGTCACAGTCAAGGCAAAGAAATACTGGACGAGTGACGACAACATCCAGTGGTACAGCCAACGCACCGGCCGTCACTGGGCCACTGTGTATTACAACGGCCCGCAGGAACTTGACAAGGTGCTCGACCGCGGAGAACGCATACCTTCCGTGTTCGAGTTCCTTGCCATGAGGAATCCTCTCTTCGGCAATCCAGCGTTCAACGAACTTCCCACATGCCTGGAAATCAAACTTGACAGCATTGAACCAGAGGTATGGCTCAACGGCATGACGTATGGAGGCAGGCGAATCAGGTGGATTATCGACAACGGACTCGCCACCTATGTCAGCGACCGGTCACATATCGAGAAACTGCCTGCTCAGAACTCCTTCGACGACATCGTCACCTTCCCACAGTGGATGGACGAGGTCAAAGCCATCTACATCGTACCCTGGAGTCCCAAGGAAGAGGAAAGTTGCGTGAGAATCTACATCTACCGCCAGCAGGTGTTCACGACAGAAAGCCAGAAAGGCTTGCGCCGCACCCACTATCAGGGCTACAATGTGCCAGAGACATACAAGATGGAAGACATGAATGTCCTTCCGCCTCTTGAGAACCTCAGGCGCACTCTCTACTGGGAGCCCGACGTGAAGACCGATGCCAACGGCGAGGCCCGCATCGTCTTCTACAACAACCTCTCCGCCAAGGATATCTACGTCACTGCCGAAGGCCTGAGTCAGGACGGCAGGATATTGGTAGGTGAATGACGTTCAATCCTTCAGAGACCCATCACCAGCACGCTTTCGTTACCGCTCCATTCACACAACGCTCAGGCACCGCCCTGTGAGCGCATGGATGCGCCAGACTTCTCGCATGTCGCTGATTCGCTGATGACCGCTTACGGGTTTATGCCGTTTCCGATGAGGATGAGCCGTAAGCAAGGGCGGTGTTGCTTTCCCTTATGCGGAATGCCTATTCCTTCCTGTAATTCATGGCGAAATCCTTGGAGATATAGTTGTCGAGGCTCTGACAGACTTCTGCTGAGAAGTCGATGCCGCAGCGGATGACAGCATCCCATTGGCTTTCCGTCATGGAGTCGATGTCATCGCGAAGCACACCCTCTCGGAGTAGTCCGAAGACCACGCCGGCATTGAAGTTGTCACCTGCTCCGATTGTGCTGACCGTGCCGATTTTGCCTATGCCGTATGATTTCCGTAAACCAGGTGTGAGGAGACTGACTTCCCTGGGGCCGTCAGTGCAGATCATCGTGCTGCAATGGTGTCTGACCTCGGTGTCGTAGATTCCACCGGCGTCAGTCTGGTGGATGTTGGGCAGGAACATGTTCTCCATGTCTTCCGTCGAGCCTCTTACGATGTCGGCGTAGTCGATGTTGCTGAGTATGTCGGCATAGAGTGCGGTTGCTTCCGCGGCATGTGACTTGCGGAAGTTGAAGTCGTAATAGATGAGTGCTCCGCGCCGTCTGGCATATTCGAGAAACTCTGTCGTCTTGTTCCTCAGCACCGGGTTGAGTACGAAATACGAAGCCATCATCACTATGTCGTCTTTCCCGATTTCCGGCCAGGCCACATCAAGCCGTGCCTTGGGGTAGTCCTTGTAGAAATCGTATTCGGCGTCGTTGTCCTGGTTGAGCCAGGCAAGGGAGATGGGAGTCTTCCCGTCTGCATAGACGCAGACATTGGAGTTGTCAACTCCGTTGTCCTTCAGGAAGTCCAGTATGACACGTCCGGCGCGGTCATTTCCCGTCTCGCTGATGAAGGAGGCGCTCATGCCCAGTCTTCCGAGTGAGATCAGGGAGTTGAACACAGACCCGCCCGGAACGGCTGCGTCTGGATGGCCATTACGGAAGATTATATCCATGATGGTCTCGCCTATTCCTATGATTTTTCGCATATGGCAATTATGTCTTTAAGTGTTTCCGCCTTGTGGTACAGATTCTCCATCGGCTGCCTGAGCACGCCGGTCATTCCCAGTTCATCGAAGAATCTGAACAAGGGCTCCCAGAAACCGTTCAGGTTCCAGAATATGACCATCTTGCCGTCTATGCCTATGACGTGCTGCGCCATGACGGAGAAAGCCTCGTCAAGAGTGCCGATGCTTCCCGGCATGGCGATGAAGATGTCACTCTTCTCCATCATGATGCGTTTACGTTCCGTAAGGTCATCACAGAAGACAATCTCGTCGATGTTGGCGCTTACCAGTCCACGTTCCTGCAGGATGTGTGGAGCCACACCGATCACCCATCCTTTGCCGGCCGCCTTCACTCCCTTTGACACTGATTCCATCAGCCCGAGACTGCAACCGCCATACACAAGCGTGTGGCCTTGTCCGCCTATCCACTTGCCAAGCGACTCCGCCTGCTCGTAGAAACAAGGAGCAAGACTGCCTGACGATGCACAATACACTGCTATGTTCATTGCTCCCGGTCGGCATTTGTTGTCCGACATTCTTTCTTCCTCCAATAGACATGGAACATATACGCGCTGAGAGACAGACCGAGTATGAGTATGATGTTGGAGGATGTCTGTCCGAGGAGCTGCCGGAACGTGATGTCTGGCTCATCGGCATAGATGTTCATCATGACCACGGCCCACGAGTTGTTGAGGATATGTACGACTGTCCCTGGTATCAGGCTGCCCGTCTTGTAGTAGAGGATGGCGAGCATCAGGCCGACCAGGAAAGCGAAAGGTACCTGGGCGGGATTGAGATGGACGCACCCGAAGATGACCGCTGAGACTATGATCGCTGTCCACGGCCGGACACCGGCTTTGAGCATGCCGCCGCAGATGGCTCCGCGGAAGATGACCTCCTCTGCCACAGGACCGAAAAGGGCGATGGCCAGTGCTCCCGAGACAGAGCCGCTCATGTTGCTCATCTCTCCGCGGATGATGTCCGGAAGGTCAAGAAACTCATTCAGTATGTCAAGTGCGATGACACCGGCCGCACAGGCGACGATGACGAACGGGATGTACCTTGCCTCACATCCGTTCCACTTGAAGTCTGTCTTCAGGTCAGCCTTCCTGAGGAGTCCGAGCAATGCTATGGTGATGACCGACGACACGATGAGCACCCATCCCATCGTGTCGTGTATTACGTTGCCCACAAGGGATTCGGGTGATGTCTGACCTTGCATCAGTTTACACACTGCATGAATTGCGATGATGATGAAGGCGCAAGCGAACTGTACAGCGAAATAGATGATGATGACAAGTACGATGTTCAGGATTAATCTGTTTCTGTTCATTTCTCCAATTTTATTGAGTTTACTACGATATTCTTGTTCAGGAACACTGACATCTTCTTGCTGACCATGTCCACGGAGTCTGTGGTGAAATAGCGGCATGTGGCGCCTTTGCTGATTCTGCCGGCCATGCCGGTATGTCGTTCGAGATAGTTCCTGAGACTCTCGGCCACATATTTGCCCTGTGCGATGATGTTGACATATGGCGGGCAGAACTGCCTGATCTTCTTTTCGAGAAGCGGATAGTGAGTGCAGCCGAGTATGACGGTGTCAATGTCCTTATCCATCATGAGCAGCGTGTCAATCTGCCTCCTCACTTCTCCGTCAGCCTCCGTGCTGTCATACATGCCACTTTCCACAAGCGGCACCCACGAAGGGCAAGCCAGTCCGGTGACGTGACAGTCAGGAAAGAACTTCCGTATCTCCAGCACATAAGACTCCGACTTGATTGTGCCGGGAGTGGCAAGAATCCCTATGTGCCCGGTTTTCGTGATGGTGCCCACAATCTCAGCCGTCGGGCGGATGACTCCGAGCACCCTTCTTTCAGGACAGCAGTCCGCTATATAGTGCTGCTGGATGTTCCTGAGAGCCTTGGCTGATGCTGTGTTGCAGGCGAGGATTACCAACGGGCATCCCATGCCGAACAGTTTCCTCACGGCCTGGAGTGTGTACTCAAAGACGGTGTCGAAGTCTTTGGTGCCGTAGGGGGCACGAGCGTTGTCGCCAAGATACACATAGTCGTATCCCGGCATAATCTCGCGGATGCTCCTCAGGATTGTCAGTCCTCCGTAGCCGGAGTCAAAGACACCGATAGGACCCGTCTCCATTACTTGGCGAGCAGTCCTCTCACTGCCTCGGTGATGTCCTCACCCTTCTCCTTGTTGATGAAAGGGCAGGCGTTGTTGTCGGTGTTGAGTACGAAATCGAAGTGCTTCTCCACCCCCACTGAGTCAATCGCCGCATCCAGCTTGGCATAAAGCGGTCTCATCAGTTCGGCCTCGGTGTCTTTCAGAAGTCTGCGCGCCTCCTGCTTGAACTGGAGTCCATGTTCCAAAAGCTGCTGGAGTTCTTTCTGGCGTTTCATCATGATGTTCACTGAGAACGTGCTCTGACCGTCGATGAACTCAGCGAACTGCCGGCTGAGATCCTGCTCTGCCCTGTCCTGTTCCTTGTCGTACTCCTCGCGCATCTGTGCCATCTTGTCCTGGACCTCTGCATACTCATGCATGGAGTGCAGCACTTCCGAATAGCTCAGAAAGCCGAAATAGCACTGGGCTTCAACCTTGGCGCAAGTAACCGTTGCAAGAACCGCCAGCAAGGCAACGCCGCGAAGTAAAGTCTTTTTCATACCTGTTATTCTTGTTTGTAAACCATCTCCAAGACTGTCTGGCCTACAGCCGTGAGGACCTCCTTGTCAATGTTGTTGATATTGTCCTGCAATGTATGCCATGTGTCCGGGAAGGTAGAGCCGTCCTTATTGCTGCCGATGATGTCGATACACGATATGCCGGACTTTATCAGCGGGACATGGTCATCCGTCACTGCCCCACCGTCTTCGTTGAGGAAGTATTTCCCATAGCCGAGGCTCTGTGCCGTTCCCCATACACTGTTGACGAGGTTCGGGGCATAGTAGTTTGAATAAGTCTCCCTGCGGAAGTATGTGTCCTTCCCGCCTACCATGTCAAGCAGTATTCCGAATTCATACCTGAACCCTTCCACTGAATGGTTCATAGCCCAGAACTGTGAGCCGAGACACCATGAGTTCGTACTGCTTTCGCCGTGGCTTCCGCTGTCCTCGGCGTCCCAGCAAATCAGTTCAACGCCAATCGCAGGGGTCTTCATCTGGATCTGGCGCGCAATCTCAAGCAGTATGCCAACACCGCTCGCACCGTCGTTCGCCCCGTCTATCGGAGTGTCGTGAAGCGACTCGTCATCCTCGTTGTCAGCCCATGGTCTGCTGTCCCAGTGGGAAGAGATGATGATTCTCTTCTTGCTGTCTTTGTTGAATACGGCGATTATGTTCTTGATGTCAACGGGAGTTCCGTCGAAGAGTTCCGCCTTTCCCTCCTGGACCGTGACCTCCGCGCCAAATTGCCTGAACTTCGCCGTCAGGTATTCACAGCATCTGTCATGAGCCTCTGAGTTCATGGTTCTCGGGCCGAACTCACATTGGGCGGCCACATAGCCGAGCGCACTGTCGCCCGAGAACTCAGGACTGACTCGCTCCGCCTGGCTGTCATTCGTCTGCTGTGCGTTCCCGCTTTTGCCGTTGCATCCGATGAGTCCAAGGCAAAGAGCCGAAACCAACAATATAATACCAAGGTTGTTTCCCATATACAGTTTATCTTGCTTTTTGTATTTCCTCCATCACTCTCAGGAAGTTACCACCCCAGAGCAGGCTGATGTCCTTCTCAGTGTAGCGTCTGCCGATGAGTCTCCTTGTGAAGTTTATCAGTTCTGAGGCAGATGCTATTCCCTTCACCCCACCATCGCCGTCGAAGTCGGTGCCTATGCCTACATGTTCGATGCCCATCACCCGGACCATGTGGTCGAGATGTCCGATTGCATCGACAATCGATGCCTCGCCGTACTTCTTCAGGAAACCATGATAGAACGTCACCTGAGCCACGCCGCCTTTGTCAGCCAGCGCCTTCATCTGGGCGTCAGTCAGGTTCCTTGGATGATCACAGAGTGCCCGTGAGGATGAGTGTGTGCAGACAATCGGGACCTGACTAATCTCAAGTGCATCGTAGAAACTCTTCTCTCCGGCATGTGACAAGTCAACCATCATCCCTACACGGTTCATTTCCCTGATTACGTCAGCCCCGAAATGACTCACGCCGCCATGCTCGTTGTCTCCTCGCGCGGAGTCGCAGATGTCGTTGTCGCCGTTGTGGCACAGGGTCATATAGACCACGCCTTTTTTACGGAACCGTTCTACGTTGCTGAGGTCTTTGCCTATCGCATACCCGTTCTCGATTCCCATCATCACGGCAGGTCGGCCTTCGTGCTTCAGTCTCAGCAGGTCGGCAGGACGGTAGGCGATATGGCTTCCGGCCATCGTCTCTATCCGTGACAGGATGTAGTCGGCTTTTCTCGTGGCTGCCAGCAGTGACTCGTCATCGCGGCTCCCCTGCTTCAGGTAGGCCACCATGATGGTACTGTCTAAATGACCCTCCCTCATCTTCTCGAAATCCACGAGGGTGTGAGGATTCCTGATGCCTATGTTCCATACTGACTCGTCGCTCTTGTGGCTTTCAATGTCAGCGAACACCATCGGAGTGTCGCAATGGGAGTCCAAGGACAGTATCTTGCTGTGTATTTCCTTGGCTTTCCTGAATTCCTCGCATTCACCGGTGAACCACCTGAACAGCGGCATCATGCTGCCAAGTGCCTCAGGATGCCACTGGACACCTATGATTGATTTGTGCTCATCCGACTCGACAGCCTCTATGATGCCGTCATCGCTCATGGCCGTCACTCTCAGACATCCGGCAGGGCTTTTTATTGCCTGATGGTGGAAGGAGTTCACGTCTAAACGCTCAGTGCCGAAGATGTCGTATAACAACGAGTCCCTTGAAACGTCAACGCTGTGTGAGACCTCAGACTTGGGTGTCTCCTGGCCGTGTGATGGGATTCCGATGTGTTGCGTCAGTTTGCCGCCTAACGCGGCGTTGATGACCTGTGCGCCTTTGCATATTCCCAGCATCGGCAGCTGCCTGTCGTACGCAAGCCGTACCAGCAGCATCTCCATCTGGTCTCTTACACGGTCCACACCCCCGACTTCCGGCACGGGTTCCTCGCCCAACAGGTCGGGGTCTATGTCACCGCCGCCACTCAGGAGGATGCCGTCCACCTTGTCCAACAGGGTCTTCAGTGCCTCAGCCGTAACGGGGTGGGGCGGCAGGATGACCGGTAAGCCTCCAGCCGCTGAAACTGACCTGTAGTAGCCTTCCGCCAACGTGCATTGTCCTTCGCTGTCACGGAAGTTGCCTGATATCAATACTACTGGTGTCAACTACCTCAGGATTTTTTTGCCGTTCATGATGAATATGCCTCTGTCCGGGCTCTCCACCACCTGACCGAGCAGGTTATAAGCCATCTCGCTGGAGTGCCTGCCGGACTGGACTTCTGCCGTCTTCACGCCGGTCACTTCCGCTTCCTGTATGGTCCAGAACGAAGAGCCGTTTGAACCACCGTGGGCGGCGAGGTGGGCATGAGTCTTGTTCGACACGTTGTTGTTGATTGCCAGGCCGTCGGTACTGGTGTGGCAGATTGCCAAGAACCCTGCGATGGTCTTGGTATCGAACATCCACGGTGTCTTGTTTATCTTGCTCAGCATTACAATAGTGCCGGCTTCGTTTTTCGAGGCATATATGTACTTGCCCGTAGTGCTGCTCTTGATGTAGTACTGACCGTCTCTGCCTGTTGACTCGAGCACCCACTCCGTGTTGGCTGAACCCTGACCGTTGATGTTGCCGCTCTCTTCCGCGAGACATCTGGGTCTGTCACCGCTCATGTTAGTGAACGTCACGGTCGCTCCGTCCCTGATGGGGAGGACGGGAGCCTGACGGTGCACGTATCCCTCCATCCAGTGGCGGGCATAGACATATCCGCCGAGGTCGAGGAGTTTGGTCTCTTCGGTCATACGCTTTCTGAAACTGCTCCAGCTCTTGAGCGACTGAGGCGACCAACCAGTCTCTGCCAGACACATGAACCGCGGTATGGCAAGGTACTCCAGATACTCGTTGCTGCTGACGTGTTCTGCCCAGAAGGTGCCCTGCACTCCTTTGTAGTGCTTGAGGGCTTCCGCTGATACGTTCTTAGGCACTGGCACGTAGTCATATGTGGCCTCTACGCTGTCGTTTCCGCTGCCTGCCGCGTCCGGCTCGCCGTAGTCCGTACTTTGCTTGCGGTTGATGTAGTAGCATCCGCTGCTGAATTCGGTGATGATGACGTCAAGCCCGAGGCTCGTAGCCTTGGTGGCAGAACTCTGACAAGGATACCAGCACATGATGGTGGCATCGCTCTCCTTCATGATGTCAAGGTCGGCACCTTCGGCAGTCACGCTCTCGTTCCAGCAAAACATCTTCTTGCCTTTGCCCTTCAGGAACTCGCCGATCTCACGGATGAAGTCACTCTGGAGCGCACGGAAGTTCGTCTTGCCTAACCGCGCGAGCTTCGCCTTGCAGGCGTCGTTGCTCTCCCACTGGGATGTAGGGCATTCGTCACCACCGATGTGGAAATAAGGATAAGGGAAGATGTCACACAGTTCGCTGAGGATGTTCTTGGCGAACTGCACGGCATTGTCGTTGCCCACGTTGAGCACGTTATTGCTGATACCGCCGTTGGTCCACACCGTCGGAGGGTTGTTAGGGGTGCAGCTGTACTGTGGATAGGCAGCCAGGGCGGCTACGAAATGCCCGGGCATATCTATCTCAGGCAGCACATCCACATGTCTTTGCTTGGCGTAAGCCACTACATCCCTCATTTCCTCCTGAGTATAGAAATAAGGTCCGTACGGCTTGCCGGTGTAGGCACCCACACCCGTCCAGTACACGTTGCCGTTCTCGATGACCTGATGGATGTCGGTGTTCCAGCTGTTGCTCCTTGTGGCGCCAGTAGTGGTGAGTGAAGGATATTTCTTTATTTCCGCCCTCCATCCCTGATCGTCAGTCAGATGCCAGTGGAAGACGTTCATCTTGTAGATTGCCATGAGGTCAATCATCTTCTTCACCTGCTCAACTGAGAAGAAGTGACGGCTGACGTCGAGCATGAAGCCGCGGTAAGGGAATCTCGGCTCGTCTTCTATCTTCGCCAGTGGCAGGGCGTAGTTCTCGGTGCCGTTGCCGGCTTTGCCGAGGATTACGTTCGCAGGCATGAGTTTCATCAGAGTCTGCAGACCGTAGAACAAGCCGGTGGCCGTCAATGCAGAGAGGGTGATGCCATCTTTGGCAATGTCGAGCACATAGCCCTCCTCAGCCAGGGATACGTCCTGCGACAGCCGGATGTCTGCGCCGTCGGCTGAGGCGATTCCCTTTTTGCCGGTTGCGGTATTGACCTTGTGGATGAAGTTCTGGACATCGTACAGCACTATGTCGTTGTCGCTGCTGAACTCCGATACTGAGACCTTGAAGCCATCTGGCAGATTGTATGCACCATCTGTCACGCTGACTTTCTTCGGAGCGGGGATGATGTTCAGTTCCGCGCGGTCTTCCACGGTGACGGGATAGACGAAGAACACTGACCAGCAACCGTTGCCGGTAGCGTACTGGACGCTGTTGTAGCCGTTCGTGTTGATGTTGAGATACCTTGTGCCACCCGAACTGAAACTGAAGTAGTGGCCCTCCAAGGAATTTGATGCCACGTTCTCGACTGCCGACGTGATGTCTTTGACCGTGAACACCTTGGCGCTCGACTTTGATTTCGTCCTGCCGAACGTGCTGCCAGAGCCGCCGAAGTATTCCTCGCTCTTCAGGTTCTTCAGGACCACACCGCCGCTGACCTTCTCGACGAGAAACGTGTTTGCTCCCGATGATGAGTCAAACGATGTAGTGTTGGAACCATCGGAGAGAAACCTTGACGCTACGACGTTCTCCGAGGCGAGGGCGACATGTATGTCACCTTTGTTGATTTCACTTGCAGTCAGGTGCTTGCTTCCCAGGTTGTAGAAGGTCTCACCATTGGCCATAGTGCTGACCACCAATGACAGCAGAAACAAAAATGTCGTTCTCATAATATAACACAATTGAATTGTATAGTTCCTGTAACCCACCTAAAGAGTTTGACGCAAAGTTAGGCATTTATTCCGTAACTGCCAAATAATGCACAGACAAACTGAGGTGTGCGATGGATGAAACGACACTCAGATGCTCCGAAGTGAGTGCTTGAGGGGAACGGTGATGAGACGCTGGTGACTCCGCGAATGCGCTCAGGCGAGAGAAAATGCCGGAGACAGCGAACGATGTAATCGGTGGCGGTGGACACTCTACATGCGTCCGGGGGTTGGCGGAAAGTGGTGTAATCAGTTTCACGGCGCATGTGCATTTTTCCGTGGACACTCCACATCCAAGGAGACCCGGTAATATCGCCCAGCGATGTCACCCCCCCAGACTGCGGTTAAAACTATCAGAGACTGCGGTTGAAACTACCAGAGACTGCGGTTAACATTACCCACTTGTTAGTAACAACTATATACCACTTGTTAGTAACAACTATATACTACCTGTTAGTAACAACTATATACCACCTGTTAGTAACAACTATATACCACCTGTTAGTAACAGGTATATACCACCTGTTAGTAACAGG
>JAKSJE010000033.1 GCA_024398405.1 Bacteroidaceae bacterium | reverse complement strand
TGACATAATTCTTTTCAGCGCTTTTGACTTTGTTCCGGCATCTTGCTGTTTGTCAGTCAGTCATGATGCCCGCATCAATCCTTCCTTCCGCACAGCAACCTGCTCGGAACAAACCTCAAAATCGCAAGAAACGAATTTATAGAACCCACCTTAATAGAACACCCCAGAAGCAAATCTGACCATATACGAAACATAATGGACTTCACGATAGGGAAATACTGTGAGATAATCGCCGCTTTCAAGGAAGGCGGCTGGCAAGGATGCGGTTTCGATGAGTTGTGCGAGGACAGGGTGGGGGAGAGGTTCGTGGTGCTGAGGCATGACGTGGATCTGAGACCCAGGATGTCACTGGCGGTGGCGAGGAAGGAGCATGAGATGGGGATGAGGGCTTCGTACTATTTCAGAGCAGTGCCGGAGAGTTGGGATGAGGGGATAATAAGGGAGATAGCCGCAATGGGACATGAGGTGGGATATCACTATGAGTCAATGACGACCTGCGATGGCGATGTGGACCTGGCCTGGGATGACTTCAGAAGGAACTTGGAGAGACTGAGGAGTCTTGCTATGGTCAAGACTATTTGCATGCACGGAAGTCCAAGGTCGAAGTACGACAGCAAGGAGTTATGGAGGAAATATGACTACAGGTCGTTAGGTGTTATCGGTGAGCCATATCTGGATACCGACTGGAGCACGATGTTCTATCTGACTGATACCGGGCGGAGATGGGACGGATACAAGGTGAGCGTGCGGGATAAGATTCCGGTGTGGCAGGATGTCTGGAACAAGCAGGGATTGGTGTTTCATGGTAGTGACGAGGTAATCGCAAGGGTGCGACAGACAACGACCGCTATCAGGAGTGAGGAGCCAGGTGCGAGGAATAGTGACGGGAGTGAGGTGATGATGCCGGAGAGGGTGATGATGACCACGCATCCTCAGAGATGGTATGACAACAATGCGGGATGGCTGAAGGAGTTGGTGATGCAGAACGTGAAGAATGTGGTGAAACGGATGTTAGCGAGGTGAGTAAACCAGACAGGTCTGACTGGATATTTTTGCATGACTTGAGTGTTTTATGTAAGTTTTTTTGTTGGTGTGAGGGAAATATCGTAACTTTGTGGGAAATTTATGTGTTATATGATAATCTGAGAAAAAAATGGAACAGGTTGAAGATAAAAGATATTCACAAGCTTGGGAAGAGGATAACAACAGTGGATTGAACATACGCACGATACTTGATCTCGTCTGGAGACTGAAATGGTGGATTGTGCTATGTACTTCCATCACTTTGTCCGTGGCTTTCATCTATGTCAAGATGCAGACACCTATGTACAGCAGCAGCACCAGCGTGATGTTCATAGACCAGTCAGCAAGTAATATCGAGCAATCAATTATCACTGATATCACAGGAAGGAAGGGGAAAAGCCAACTTGACGACGAAATCCTGATTGTGAAGTCTCCGACACTGATGTCGAAGGTGGTTGAGAGTCTTGACCTGAACATCAGGTATTACCAGTACAGGATGCCTCTGTTCCATACGAGATTCCCGATTATGCGCTCAATCCTGAACGTGAAAGAGGTGGAGTACTTCAGAGACGCCCCTTTCAAGTTCGAAGTGGTATTCGACAAGTTCCATCCGGAGAACACCTGGCCGCAGGTGATAGAGGTGGAGATGTTCGCTATGGATGACAAGACCTACGGGTTGGGGAGTGTGACCGTGGATGGGCACAGGATGGAATATGACGAGGAGAGACCGATGAAGTACGGTACGAAAATCAAGATGGACAAGTTCAACTTCTCCATAACAGAGCCTGACGCATATAACATGATCTCCGGTGACAGGTACAAGGCCGTGTATTGCAATCCGATGATTTTAGGTGAGCAGCTCTCCGCTGCCCTTGGTGTCAGCCTGGAAAGCGGACTGACTTACAAGACCACCAACATGATGGTGCTCTCGCTTGCCAACAGCAATCCGGAGAGGGCAGCAGAGACCCTGAACGAACTGGTGAGAGTGTATAATAAGGAGTCGAGAGACTACAAACTGAGAAGTGTTTATGAATCGCTGAAGTTCATTGACGAGCGACTCGCAGAGGTGTCGAGTGAGTTGGGTAGGGTGGAGTCGAACTACAGAGACTACCAGAAGGCGCATGACTTCATCGCCGGTGAAGGTATGTCGGGTACAAGCGACAAGAACGAGTTCCTGTCGCAGATCTCCGAACTGCAGATGCAACAGACATTCCTTAACATGGTGAAGGGTCAACTGGAGAAGATGGAACCTGGCACATACAGGATAATACCGGCTAACGTAGGACTGGCTGACAATGGCGTAAACCAGATGATAGCCGGATATAACGAGCTGGTGGTGGAGAGGAACAGGCTGCTTGCCAACTCAAGTGAACAGAACCCGAGCGTGAGGAACTACGAACTCCTCATCTCGGATGCGAAAGAGGGGCTGGAGATGTCAATCAGGACGTTGGACCGCGTGTTCAAGAGGAAGATGAACGAATTGGAGCGGATGGACCGTAACGCCAAGACGCAGAGGTCGTATATACCGACGAGGACCTACGACCTGGCACAGATGGCAAGAAAGCAGCAGATAATAGAACCGCTGTTCATAAGACTGAATGAGAAGAAGGAAGAAATACAGTTGTCGATGTTCACTGTGTCTGAGAACGTGAGAGTGATAGAGTATGCGGCACCGGTATATCATCCTTACTTCCCGAATGCGAGCAAGGTGTATATGATTGCACTTCTGATCGGTGTGTTACTGCCAATAGCATTCGTCTATGGCAGGAAAATGCTGAGGACGAAGGTCGAGACAAAGGATGACGTGAAGAAGGCAATAGACAGACCGTTGTTGGCAAGTATTCCGTTTGCCAAGAAAGCGAAACTTATACATGACGCGGGAAAGCGAGACTCCATGTCGGAGTCATTCAGGATACTGAGGTCGAACATGCAGTTCATGCAGCAATACAAGGTGATTCAGGTGACTTCCTCATTCCCGTCAGAGGGTAAGTCGTTCGTAGCGGCGAATGTGGCTCTGTCGTTGGCTTCAATCAACAAGAGAGTGGCATTGGTGGGACTTGACTTAAGAAAGCCTGTGGTCAGGAAGATGTTCAGCATCACGGTGCCGGAGAACGAGATGAACCGTAGTGTCGTCGGCTACCTGATTGGTGAGAGGAACGACCCTGCCGAACTGGCGATGCACTACGAAGCCAAGGGTTTCGGACTGGATGTCTTCCTCTCTGGATCCATCCCGCCGAATCCGTCAGAACTCTTGTCAACCGACAGGATGGCTGAACTGATAGACTACCTGCGTGATAACTATGACTACGTGATTTGTGACTCAGCACCGTTCATTCCTGTATCCGACTCAGCGGTACTGAACAAATTGGTTGACATGACATTGTATGTAGTCAGGGCTGACGTGACGGAACTCAAGATGCTCAAGGAAATCAAGAACATCATTGAGGAGAATAAACTGAAGAACGTGAACATGATACTCAACGGCCTGAACCTGAGCGCAAGCAAGTACAAATATGGTTATGGCTATGGCTACGGTTATGGCTACGGCTCATACGGACATTACGGATACGGACGTTATGGCTATGGTTATGGATACGGCTATGGATATGATGCCGAGGATAATGTGAAGAGAAAGAAGAGTCTCTGGGATTTGATCAGGAGATGGAGATAGGCAGTGATGCTGTCGCTTCGAGTGGGGTAGGAGACCTGTAGAGGAAAAGGTGTTGAGGAAATGAGCGGTGGTGTTCCGATGAGTTGGATATAGTAAATTACACATTAAAGGTGGTTTCTATAAATTCACCGAATAATACAAATTTATCAAACATGGGTGACATAATTCTTTTCAGCGCTTTTGGCTTTGTTCCGGCATCTTGCTGTTTGTCAGTCAGTCATTATGCCCGCATAACTCACATGCGTGAGTGCATGTCCTTGTTTAGGGCTGAGGGCTCTCCTTCCGCACAGCAACCTGTTCGGAACAAACCTCAAAATCGCAAGAAATGAATTTATAGAACCCACCTAAATTCAAACAAATGACAAGAAAGGGGCTAACCTGTGTTATTATCGTCACGATAGTGATAGCGATGGTCGGGACTGGGTGTACGACATACAAGCACTATGGGTATTTGCAGAATATTGAGGAGATTGACTTGGGCAAGTATTCAGATAAATACGAGGCTGTAATCAAGAAGGACGACCGACTGAGTATTGTCGTCTATGGTCCTGACTCGAAGGTGGTGATGCCCTACAACCTATCTATCGGGTATGATGTCAATGGAGGAAACATTGCTGGTCAGGGACGAAACGGGAACTCGTACCTCGTCGATAAATACGGAACAATCACATTCCCTATCCTCGGCGAACTGCATGTGGAGGGTATGACAAGAAGGGAACTGGAGAAATACCTGACTGAGAGGATTGCCGAGGACGTGAAGAACCCTACCGTCATCGTGAATTTCCTGAACTACACCATCAACTTCCTTGGGGCTGTCAATAGGAGCATCGTCATGGATAATGAGAGGATCAGCATCTTCGACGCATTGGCAAAGGCCGGGGATATGAACCTGAACGCACGACGTGATAACGTGCTACTTATTCGTGAAGTGGACGGTAAGCCGACTTATCATCGCATAGACCTGAGAAAGGCTGAGTTGCTAAGTGATGAATACTATTGGTTGCAGCAGAACGACATTGTCTATATCCAACCAGGTCCGGTGGAGGATACTACAAGGACGATTTCTTTCTGGACTTCCGTCATAGGTGCTGTGACTACTATCACCACAATGGTGCTGTTGCTTGTCAAGTAATGGCACGGCTGCTCATGCGACTGGAAGCAAGACAGAATGAGTACTCCATGAATTTATAGAATCCACTTTTTACGGAAAACACTGAGAATATAATGGAATTCAGAGATTTGAGAAGGCAGTATGCCATGTTGAGGAACGACATAGATGCCGCAATGATGGATGTGGCTGCTTCGGGAGCTTACATCAATGGGAAACCGGTCAGAATACTGGAAACGGACCTGGCTGATTATGTCGGAGTAAAGCATTGCGTGAACTGTGCTAATGGTACTGACGCACTGACGATAGCCCTGAAGGTATGGGGCATAGGCGCAGGTGATGCGGTGTTCGTCCCGGATTTCACGTTCTTCGCATCCGCTGAGACCGTGGCTGCCGAAGGAGCCGTTCCTGTTTTCGTGGATGTGGATGAGCAGACATACAACCTGGATGCGGATAAGTTAGACGCGGCGATAACCAAAGTGGAGAACGTGGGGCGGTTAGTGCCGAAAGTGGTGATCGCGGTTGACTTGTTCGGACTGCCCGCTAATTATAATAAGGTGTGCGAAGTGGCAAGACGACATAACCTGCTTGTCTTAGAAGATGGCGCACAAGGTTTCGGCGGAGCAATCAACAGCGAGGGACGAACTCGTCGCGCCTGCTCGTTCGGCGACATCGCCACCACTTCGTTTTTCCCGGCAAAACCATTAGGATGTTACGGTGACGGTGGCGCTATATTCACAGACAACGACGAGTGGGCCGCTCTGGCTGAGTCGCTGAAAGTACACGGAAAGGGTAGTTTCAAATATGACAATGTGAGAATCGGCATGAACTCAAGGTTGGACTCTATCCAGGCTGCCATACTGAACGTGAAATTCAAGGCATTCAAAGAATATGAGTTGGATGCCGTAAACAGGGCAGCCATGAGATATACTGAGTTCTTGACTCCGTTGATGAATGAGGGGATGATCAAGGCATTGCCAGTAGTTCCCGAAAACTTCATCAGCAGTTGGGCACAATATACGATTCAGTTGCATACAAAAGAAGCGCGTGACCAGTCGCAGATCAGGCTGAAGGAGGCGGGTATTCCGTCGATGGTATATTACCCTACGGGTATGCATGAGCAGACGGCATTTGCCGGATTAGGGTATAGACATGGTGAACTGCCAGTGACCGAGTCGCTGTGCGAGACGGTCTTGTCATTGCCTATGCATCCGTATATTACAGACGAAGAGATAGAGGCGGTGAGTAAGAGACTGGCTGATGCGCTCCTACAGTGAGTGTACAACCTGGAACGGGAGTCAGGAGTGACGAGGGTGTGCGGAAACTGAAAACCGGAAGTTGGATGAAAACCCTGCCCATCATGTTGTCCAGATATCAGCCAAGAATGAAAAATTTGGATAAATGGATATAAATTCGTAAATTTGCATGTCTTTCTGATTTACTC
This sequence comes from Bacteroidaceae bacterium, assembly GCA_024398405.1. Classification (GTDB taxonomy): domain Bacteria; phylum Bacteroidota; class Bacteroidia; order Bacteroidales; family Bacteroidaceae; genus Colivivens. The sequence continues at coordinate 15,614 of JAKSJE010000033.1, read as the reverse complement.
ATCGGACATGAAATTACAAACAACATAAGGACTCTATTTATTATGGTAAATTTTGCACTTATAGGGGCGGCTGGATACATCGCCCCAAGGCATATCAAGGCAATTGCTGATACAGGCAACAACCTGATGGTGGCGTATGATAAATTTGACAGTGTAGGACGGCTCGACAGTTCCTTCCCGGACTGTTCGTTCTTTACTGAGAACGAGCAATTCGATCGTTTCTGCTCAAAGCAGATGCGTACCGACAATCCCCTTAACTGGACAGCCATCTGTACGCCGAACTATACCCACGACGCATTCATCCGGTACGGTCTGAGATTGGGCACCGACGTGATATGCGAGAAGCCGTTGGTCCTGAATCCATACAACATCGACAATCTTGTGGAAATGGAGAACGAGACAGGACACAAGGCCTACACTATTCTGCAGTTACGTCTGCATGACTCTATCGTAGCACTGAAGAAGAAAGTGGACGATGGTCCGAAAGACAAGACGTACGACGTGGACCTGACTTACATCACATCAAGAGGGAAGTGGTATTACTCCTCATGGAAGGGCGATGTACACAAGAGCGGTGGTATCGCAACGAATATCGGTGTGCATTTCTATGACATGCTACAGTGGATATTCGGTCCTGTGAAGAAGAACATCGTACATGTCATGAGCTTTGACCGCGTGGCTGGTTTCCTGGAACTGGAGAAGGCAAGGGTTAGATACTTCCTCAGCATCAACTCCGTGTGCCTGCCGGAGAATGCCGTTCAGGGTGAGAAGAAGACATATCGCACACTGTCAATCGACGGTGACGAGTTCGAGTTCAGCGCGGGATTCACCGAATTGCACACGAAGAGTTATCAGAACATTCTTGCCGGCAAAGGATTCCGTATCAGTGAGGCTCGCAACTGCATACAGACCGTCAGCGAGATACGCCACGCCACCCCGATCGGTCTAAAGGGTGATTATCATCCATTGGCCAAGTTGCCTCTCGCTCAACATCCGTTTGGATGGAGCGAGAGGGTGTGAAACGGTCTCCGAACGCCGTCAGGAGTGCTTGGGCACGCTCAGTCAACGAGGGCTGGTTCCTTTCCAAAGGAGCCAGCCCTCGTTGGCTTATGGCATGACCTATCCCGAGGTTACTGGTGTTGTGGACGAAGGAGGTCATTCACGGTCTTGACGGGATTGAAGGTGTCTAATGGCACTTCAACGAATATCGTGTTCCAGTCACTCATGGCACCGTTCCAGAGGCCTGGTAGTTCAAGTGCCTTGAGCGACCTGCCGTTCTTACTCTTTGATGAGATGAATCCCGTCTGCGGGTCAACGAACCGGGTGAGGTCGAACGCATCGCCTTTATGATTCCTCACAGCACACACGAGGTCAACAGGGTTGAAGTGGGTGCCACTCCTGAACATGCCGACATACTCAGCATTGGTCTTGTCAATTTGGCTACTCTCAAGTATCTGGAGTGAGACAGTGCCATCCTGGTTATATGCGATGAACGGACCGCCACCTGGCTCACCGACATTCCTCACCATACCGCAGACCCTGATAGGTCGGTTGAGTTTTGATAAGAGGTATGTTGCCAATTGGCCATCATCCATAGCGTCAGTCTTCTCATTTACGCAAAGGATAGTGTCCTTCATGAATGTTGAGATTTCCAGCAGTTGGTCATGGCTGCAATTGCCCGACTCCAACAAATCGAGATAAGCGAAAATCCTCTGCTGAATGCTGACGAGGACGCCGGCAATCAGTTTCTTGTATTCCACGGTCTTCTCCTTCAGCCTGTCGGGCACCACGTTGTCGATGTTCTTGATGAAGATGATGTCCGCGTCAAGGTCGTTCAGATTCTCAATGAGAGCACCGTGTCCACCCGGACGGAAAAGCAAGGAGCCGTCATCATTGCGGAACGGTTCGTTATCGTCTGTGGCAGCGACGGTGTCAGTACTGCTTTTCTGCTCGGAGAACGAGATGTCGTATTTCACACCGAACTGTTCCTCGTAGTCTTTAATGTTATCAGCCACAAGTCTCTCGAAGAGAGGTCTGTGTTCGGGACTGACAGTGAAATGCACGTTGACAGTGCCATCCTTGCCCTTGGCATAGAGCGCACCCTCGACCAAGTGCTCCTCAAGTGGTGTACGAACCATATCGTCATACGCATGGAAGAAAAGAAGGCCTTTAGGCAGTTTCCCATAACCCAAGCCCTGTTCGTCGAGTAGGTTGAAGACGACTGACTTGTAGTCGCCTCTCTCGACGAGTGTGTCAATCACCTCGCCGTCATTCACCACACAAGCATCGTTGAGTGCGTCGAAGAACGCGAATTTCTCGATGTTGTCGAAGAAGTTACTGATGAAGTCGTTGTCAGGAGTATCACTCTCGCCATCAAGGAACGCGAACAGCTCCTTGAACATACGGCTTGCGGCACCAGAAGCCGGCACGAACTTCAGCACTTTATGACCAGAGTCGAGGTAGTCCTCCCATGCCTTGAGATAGCCTGCCTTTGCCTGTGCGTCAGGACTTTTGATGCCGCCATTCGCTATAGAAGCCGCATCAGAGAGTCGTAGGAACGGGAAACCGGTCTTGAATTGCTCCAACTGGTGAGCAACGGTCTCCTCGCTGATTCCCTTCTTTGAGAGAAGGTCAATGTCTTGTTGTGTCATGGTATTTCGTTGTTAAATGTATTAGTTATGTTTTCGGTGAATATATCGCCCCACCTTTCACTCATGGTGGTAGGCTTCGCCCCGGAGAATGGTCATGCTCCGGTAGAGTTGTTCCATGAAGATCATACGCACCATCTGATGCGAGAACGTCATCTTTGACAAAGACAGCATGTCGTTGGCGCGATGATAGACATCCTTGCTGAATCCATAAGGTCCACCTATGACGAACACCAGCCTCCGCGGAGTCGTTGACAGTTTCTTCTCCATCCAAGCAGCCATCTCTATACTCCTCATCTCCTTGCCCCTCTCGTCAAGAAGGATCACATTATCACCTTCCTGCAGGACTGACAGAATCATCTCACCTTCCCTCTGCTTGACCTGCTCCTCGCTCAGGGACTTGGCATCCTTCAGATCCCTGAGTGTGATGATGTCCAAAGGCAAGTAGTGCTTCAGTCGTTCACCATAACCATCTATTATGTCAGAGAACGTCTTGACGGTGGTCTTCCCGACCTGTATGAGGACAATTTTCATCGTTCTACGTTCTTGACGCCTTTCACGTCCTTTAGTTTCTTAATCAGGCCGTTCAGCTTTGACAAGTCGCTCACCATAAGCGTCAGGGAGCCACCGAAGAGCCCATCCTCAGAAGACCGTATGTCGATGCTTCGGAGCATGACAGACTTCTCCTTGAGGATGATGCTGGTCAGGTTGTTGACAATGCCTATGTCATCATTGCCGATGACATGAAGAACCACCTGGCTCTGTCCGCTTTTATCCGACCATTTCACATCAATCTTCCTGTAAGGCATCTCCTCAAGCATGTGCCTCGCATTCTGGCAGTCAGCACGATGGATGGTGATTCCACGGCTCAGAGTGACAAACCCCACTATCCTGTCGCCGTAGATGGGATTGCAGCACCTGCCGAACTGGTATTCGAGCCCCTTCACGTTCTTGTCGATAATCAGAGTCTCCCCGCTTACGTTGGACTGTCCCTGCGACTGGGTGAGGTCGAGACGGAAGTTCTCTGCGCTTTCAGCTGGTTGTTCTGGGGTGTCAGTGACAGGTGTGACTATTTCTATGTAGGTGGCAATGACCTTGTTGACATCGAGTGTGCCCAGTTGGATGGCCTTGTAGAACTCCATGACGTACTTATAGCCCATCTTCTTGACGACCTTATGGATGACGTTATCGTCAAAATCCACCTTCCTGTTCTTCAGTTTCCTACTGATTTCCTCTTTCGCATACGTCGCGGTACGAAGTTCCTGCTCATGGAGTGACTGGCGTATCTTGCCCTTGGCCTTCGACGTGATGACGTAGCCGAGCCAGTCCTGCTTTGGCAACTGGTTAGGACTCGTCATAATCTCCACCTGGTCACCGCTCTCCAGTTTGGTCTTGACCGACACGTTCTTGCCATTGACCAGTCCACCGATGCAGTGGCTTCCGATATTGGTATGTATCTGGAAAGCGAAGTCAAGCACAGATGCGCCTTTAGGCATCTTGAAGAGATCACCTTTGGGTGTGAACACAAACACCTCGTCGCTATAGAGATCCACCTTGAACTGGCTGATGAGGTTATCGTCGGAGGTGTCATCCGCCTCGAGGGTCGTCCTAAGGTCATTGAGCCATTCCTCCAGTTTGCCGCCACTGTCTTTCACGCCCTTGTAACGCCAGTGGGCTGCAAAGCCATGTTCGGCAATATAGTCCATCCTCTCCGTCCGGATTTGTATCTCAACCCACTTGCCTTCAGGCCCCATGACAGTGGTGTGAAGACTTTCGTAGCCATTGCTCTTAGGTACGCTCAGCCAGTCCCTGAGGCGTTTGGGGTTAGGGTGGTACATGTCAGTGACTACCGAATAAGCCTGCCAGCAGTCCTGCTTTTCCTTGTCGGGCTCTGAGTCGATGATAATCCTGATGGCAAAGAGGTCGTATATGCCTTCGAACTGGCATTTCTGTTTCTTCATCTTCTGCCAGATGGAGTGTATGCTCTTCGTACGTCCCTTCATGTGGAACTTAAGTCCCGACTCCTCCAGTTTCCTCTTGACAGGCGCGATGAACTTGGCTATGTATTCATCCCTCGATTTCTTTGTCTCGTTGAGTTTGTCCTTGAGCATGTAGTATGCATCATGTTCAAGGTATTTCATGGACAGATCCTCAAGTTCTGACTTTATGAGGTAGAGCCCTAACTTATGTGCGAGCGGAGCGTACAGGAAACTGGCCTCGGTGGATATTTTCCGTTGCTCCTCTTCCGTACAGCAGTCCTTGAGACTCCTCATCCGGTTCACCCTCTCGGCAATGATGATGAAAACCACCCTCATGTCCTCGGCGAATGAAAGCAGGAGATCCCTGAAGTTGTCAGTGGAAATCACCGGATTCTTAGCATAGAGGTCGTTGACCTTCCTAAGTCCCGAAAGTATATGTGACACGTCAGCACCGTATTCGTTCTCGACATCTTCTATCGTCTTCTGACCAGACCTGAGCGACTCAAGCAACAGGACGCTCATCACGACGCTGCGTCCCATTCCCATCTCGCTGACGGCTATCCTCGCTGTCTGTTCATCGAACGGACTGACGGCGACTCCTTCCAGTTTGACGAGTACCTCCTCTACTAAACTATTATTGGCATTGGTCATTTACAATCTTTTCTTTCCACAGCAAATTTACTAATTCTATTCGAATCCGCAAAATAAATCTTCGCCAAACGTACTCTCCAGATGTCCAACTCGCACTTTCAGAACCCACCAATAGCCTAAACCCGGCGCAAGACATCACTGGAATGGCTGCCAGTTGACAAGGTCAGCGACTGCGCTCGTAACGCTAAGGGCTGATTCGTGGTTTACGGCCAAAATTCATCGACAACAAGACAAACGCTTATCAATCATCATCTTCCGCTCCCATTTTCAACGTTATGAACAGACTTGTGAACAACCATGTTCAAAGCTTTCACAACATTTCGCCGTCTGTCTCAGATTTATCACCTACCTTTGCAAGCGATAAGTAAGAAATGATGGCAGAAGCAAGAAGAAATACCTCACGCAAGAAGGCTGATGCTCAGGTTCAGAGTGAACTCGGAAGGCAGCAGCCGCAGGCTGTCGAATTCGAGGCTGCAGTGTTGGGCGCTTGTCTGATTGAGCAGGATGCGTTCGGTCTGATTGCGGACATACTGAAGCCACAATCATTCTACGACTCACGTCATGAGAAAATCTTCCGTGCCGTCCAGACTTTGGCATCCGGGAACAAACCAGTCGATCTGCTGACTGTGACAGAGGAACTCCGTTCGACTGGCGAGTTGGATGACGTCGGAGGACCTTTCTACATATCCGAACTGACACAGAAAGTCTTCTCTTCGGCACATATCGTATATCATGCGAAAGTGATAGCCGAGAAAGCCCTGGCGCGGGAACTCATCACCTATTCCAGCAACACGCTCCGCGATGCGTTCGACGGCAGTCAGGACATCACCGAACTGATGCAGCGCGCCGAGGCTCAACTCTTCGAACTCTCGAAGAACAACATGAAGAAGGACTTCACCCAGATCAACCCCGTCATAGCCGAGGCGTACGACCTTCTGCAAAAGGCGGCGGCCAACGACAGCGGACTCTCAGGACTCAGTTCCGGCTTCGACGACCTTGACAAAATCACCAACGGGTGGCAGAAGTCCGACCTCATCATCATAGCGGCACGTCCTGCGATGGGCAAGACCGCATTCGTTCTGTCGATGGCGAAGAACATAGCTATAGACATGCGAATACCGGTGGCGATGTTCTCGTTGGAGATGTCGAACGTGCAGCTGGTCAACCGACTTATCGTGAATGTATGCGAGATACCTGGCGAGAAGATCAAGAGCGGAAACCTCGCGAAGTACGAGTGGGGGCAGTTGGACTACAAGATCCGTGCCCTTTACGACGCGCCGCTGTATGTCGATGACACCCCGTCACTCTCGGTCTTCGAACTCAGGAGCAAAGCGCGAAGGCTGGTTCATGAGCACGATGTCCAGCTCATCCTCATAGACTACCTCCAGTTGATGAACGCATCGGGAATGTCGTACGGCTCGCGTCAGGAAGAAGTAAGCACCATCTCGCGCTCGCTGAAGGGACTGGCAAAGGAACTCAACATACCTATCATCGCACTCTCGCAGCTCAACCGCTCGGTCGAGAGCCGTGTGTCAACAGCCGATGCGCCGATGGACAGCAAGCGACCGCAGCTCTCAGACCTACGTGAGTCGGGCGCCATAGAACAAGATGCCGACATGGTGCTGTTCATTCACCGTCCGGAGTACTACCATATTTACGAGGACCAGCACCATAACTCGCTCAGAGGTATCTCGGAACTGATTATCGCAAAACACAGGAACGGTGCGGTTGGCGACGTAAGACTCCGTTTCAAGTCGGAATACGCACGCTTCCTCAACCTCAACGAGAACATCATACCACTTCCCGGAGAAGACGACGGTACCATAGTCACATCAAAGATGAACAAGAATAACAACAATAGAACTATAGATAATGTACCGGATCCTGACGATCCGATAAACAGCTTGTCGGCGGACGATGCTCCTGTTCCATACTGACAATCGGCACGAGAATATATAGTAAGAAAGTTTTCCGGCATCAATGAGACGAATGCCGGATATAACAGCCGAGCGGATGGATTACATAGACTATAGTATTTTTCTCACTTATCAATTTGTTTTTGTTGGTGGACTGCATCCGATTGAGGAACAGTCCACTTTTTCGTTGGCGCTTAATCAGGTGGGTTCTATAAATTCATTTCTTGCGATTTTGAGGTTTGTTCCGAGTAGGTTGCTGTGCGGAAGGAGAGCCCTCAGCCCTATGCAGCCTGAAAGGCTAATCTGCTCATAGCCCAGGGCAAGCGGAGCGACACCCTGGGTGCCGGAACAAAGCCAAAAGCGCTGAAAAGAATTATGTCACCCATGTTTGATGAAATTTTATTATTCGGTGAATTTATAGAACCCACCATCAGTCTTTATTTGTTGTCACTCCATGTTGGATGGTAGTTGGCGTATCTGCTCGTCCGACATCTCACGCATCCGACGTTGCTGACGGATGGCCTTTCGTCCTTTGGCGGTGCCGAACAGATTGAACCGATAAATCAGATGAACCATGTAGTAGGAATACACATTGCTGTTCTCACTGTAGTTCCTTGACGTGGCTGAGATCTGACGGCTGATGTTGCTGCGGGTGTGCAGTATGTCGAACGCCTGAAGAGAGACAGTGCCCTTCCTTCCCTTGAGGAAGCGGTAGCTGACCTGGGCATTCCATATAAGCTCATCGGTGTTGGCGTCAGCATAGTCGTAACCACGCCGGCTGCTCATGTTGACGGATGTATTGAAACCGAAACCATTGGTGAAGTTGCCTGTTGACGACACGCCATAGCTGAAGTCGTATGTGTTCTTGTTGTTCTTAGGTACGAGTTCGCTGTTGCTGTTACCGTAGTTGATGTTTCCGTAGGCCGACACGTCCCAGTGTTCCCTGCGGTAAGTCAGTCTGAGGCTCTGTCTCAGGCCGATGCTGACTACGGTGTTCTTGAGAGTCTGGTTGTCTTGCTGGATGTATGCCACGTTGTTATTATACGAAGCGTTAGTGTTGGTGTTCAGCATGATATGCTCAGTGAAGAGCGGTGTACCAAAATTGAACGAGGCGTTCATGCTCCACCTGCCGTTGATGTTGTCACGGTACGAGGTGGTATGTCCGGTCTGAGGGTTGTATTCGGTCTTGTTGCTGATGCTGTTGTCAGTGGTCTCGAAACCGATGTTGGCATTGAAGTTCTGCATACGGGCGGTGATGTAGTTGTTCCATTCCAACGAGAAGTTGTTCGTGAACGACGGCTTGAGGTCCGGGTTTCCCTTCGTCGTGCGCAGTGGGTCGCTGTCGTCGGTCAGGTCGATGAGGTCCGTCAGCGAAGGCTTGCCCATGGAGCCGCGGTAACGGAACCTGACGTAATGCTGGCGTGTGAACCTATAGCGGAAGTTGAGGGTAGGCGACATTCGGAAGAAATTGCGCGCCGTATCCACGTCGATGTTCTGGTAGCGGTATGCCATCCTCTGATGCTGCGGCTGGAACTGCATCCCGAGGTCTGAGGTGATGGCTTCCGTATTGTAGCGCACACCCAGTTGTATGTTCTGGTCGTTATTGATATCATCGGTGAAACGGCTGAGTTTCTCATCCTCATATCTGAGGTAGTCCTCCGGCAGATAACCGAGGCTGTCAGCGAGGAGAGCAGCGACCATGTTCCTCTGCCTCAGCACGTCACCCATGTCATAGGTCTTGCTGTCGTTGTTGCGTTTCGAGTGGCTGAACGTGTAGTTCAGTTGCAGCGACAGACCTTCGAGGAAGTTCATCGGCTCGTTCCACGAGAAGCCCGTCGAGAAACTCTCGCTCTCCTGGGGGGAGGTGCGGTAGCGGTAAAGGAAAGTACTGTCATTGCCCGACGTGGGATTATACGTCACCTTCGAGGCGTTGAAGTTCTTGTTCTTACTTTCGTTCCAGTTGCCGTTCATACGGAACGAGATATTCCTCTTGTTCACGAACCTGCGGCTGATGGTCAGCTGTCCTGACGCGTTGCCCGAATTGCCATCCCCGCACGACGCCTGGTCCTGATAGTTGATGATGTCATTGAGCAAAGAGTCGAACACATCAGCAGGCACCCCTGTCTTCAGTACGTCAAGCGGCTGCGAGTGCTCATCGTAGAGGTATGGGTCTTTGTTGAAACGCGCGTTCTGTCCGCTGCTCCATGAGTCGTTGTCGCCGAGACTGAAGTCAGGGCGGAAAAGCAACGTGGTCATCGAGTCAATCTTCCATTCTATCTTCATGTCGCCGGAGAAGGAGTGGCTATGGCTTTTGTTCTTGTTGAAACGGTTGGAGAACGTGGTCATGTCCGACCTCACATAGTTCTCGCTCGTGTTCTTCGACCAGGAGTCGTTCTTGCTCGTATTGTATCTGACATTGCCGCCTATGTCTATCACCTCGTTCTTGTATGACAGGTTCAGACCGGTCTGCGTCGATTGCTGGACACCGGTGGAGTTGAGGTTCTCGACTATGCTTGCATGGAACTTGTCAGCGAAGCGGTTTATGGTGGTACGTCCGCCCCAACGCTCATGTGTCCCGACCGACATGTCTATGTTGCCGAACCATCCCTTGTCCATGCCCTTCTTGGGAGTGAGGTCAATCACGGTCTCCTCCTCGCCGTCATCAATACCGGTGATTCGCGCGTTGTCGCTCTTCTTGTCATACACCTTCACCTTCTCGATGATATCAGCCGGGAGGTTCTTCATTGCCATCTGGGTGTCGTTGTTGAAGAACTCCTTACCCTTCACGAGAATCTTCCTGACTTTCTTGCCGTTCACGGTTATGGCTCCGTTGTCATCAACCTCCGCGCCTGGAATCTTCTTGATCAGTTCCTCCAACGCACTCCCCTCCGGGATCTTGAAAGCGTCGGCATTGAACAGCACGGTGTCTTCCTTCACCTCCGACTGCTGGAGAACTCCGGTCACTACCGCTGTCTGGAGCATGATGGTGTTCGGAATCAGCATCGATGTGCCAACATTGTGAGTGGTCTGTTTCTCTCTCAGCTGAATCGGCTTGTAGAAGTCATGATAGCCGATATAACTGATCTTGACCACATAGGAGCCAGGAGCCGGGATGTTCTTCACGGTGTAGCCTCCTATGTTGTTGGTGACCGTACCGGCTATCATCTTGGTCGTATCCGGACTCATCACCTGGACCGTGGCGCGCAGCATGGCCTCAGTGGTCTCGGAATCCTTGACGAATCCTGATACAGCGACTTTCTGTGCCAAGACCGAACCGAATATGGACAGAAGGCACATCGTGGATAATAATCTCCTCTTCATAATTAAACGTGTCGCAAAGATACTATTTTTTTTTGTAACGGCATCTTAATTACCCAAGAATATTCCATGGAATTATTGATTTTTATCATTTTCACATCAAATCAGCCAAGCCGCTCCATGCCATCCATGACTTATCCGTATCCATCAATTCAGTATATCACCGCTGCCGGTCGCAACTTTTTTTGGAGTTTAGGAATTTATTGATTAAATTTGTGGCGGTATAATGCGACGGACAGTCATGGACCGGACCTTATGACCGGCACGCGAAGTCATTGGCTACCCGACAGATGGATAAACCATGCGAAAAGACCTGGCGTCGCATACAGGGCGCAGATTAACCATAACGAAATGATGCAAGGAGGCAGATTATACAGGGCAAACGTGCTGCACACCCCTCGTCCGGACAGGTTCGAGATAGTGGAAAGAGGGTATGTACACGTGGATGCTCAGGGATATGTGACTGGTGTTTACGGAGAACTGCCGGCCGGACTCGGGGAGTGCGAGGTGGAAGACTTCGGTGACACGCTTCTGATTCCCGCCATGAACGACCTGCACGTCCATGCGCCCCAGTATCGCAATCAGGGAATGGCGATGGACTTGGAGCTGTTGCCGTGGCTCAGCACCTACACGTTTCCGGAAGAGGCACGCTATTCCGACCGCCGATATGCCGAGGTGATGTACCGGCGTTTCGTGCGTGACCTATGGCGACATGGCACGATGCGCGCCTCGATTTTCGCCACCATCCACAAAGAGACTGCCGAACTCCTCGCCACCATACTGGACGAGGCCGGGATGGGTGGACTGATTGGTGTCGTAGGCATGGACACCGGCTGCCCCGACAATCTGAGGAACAGCACGGAGGAGGTGGTGAACGACACTCTGAGCCTTATCGACCACACAAGCGGAATGCCGCTCGTCAGTGCCATAGTCACCCCGAGGTTCGTACCTTCATGCTCCTGCCACATGCTGACTGAGTTGGGAAAGACCGCACAGAGATACCGTATCCCGGTCCAGTCGCACCTGAGCGAGAACCAAGGCGAGGTCGCCTTGGTAAGGAAACTGTTCCCGGACTCCTCTTGCTATGGAGCGGTCTATGACCGGTTCGGGTTATTCGGACAGACACCGACGCTGATGGCGCATTGCTGCTATACCGACGGCGAGGAACTTGAGCTCATGAAGAAGAACCATGTGTTCGTGGTACACTGCCCGATATCGAACTGCGACTTGGGTTCGGGCATCGCACCAATCAGGAGATTCCTGGACGCGGGACTGCCTGTGGCATTGGGCAGTGACATGGCTGGCGGACATGACCTGAGCCTCTTCCGTGTGATGCAATCCGCCATACAGATGAGCAAACTGCTGTATGCCCGGACAGAAGGAGAGTGGTCCTTCCTCAGTCTGAGCGAGGCATTCCACCTCGCCACCAAGTCTGGAGGCGCGTTCTTCGGCAAGGTGGGGTGTTTTGAGCCGGGATACAGTTTCGACGCACTGGTGATTGACGACTCCGAACTCAACCGCCATGATGACGGACTGGCTGGCTCTGCCTACACCGTGCGGCAAAGGATGGAAAGGTACATATACTTAGGAGACGACCGGCAGATCGTTCACCGATTCTGCCAGGGCAGGGAAATAACAGAACCAAGACTATCAGACTTATGAGAGAGATTATAGACTTCATGATGCTCCTGGCGGAGAACAACAACAAACCGTGGTTCGATGCTCATCGCGCGGAATATCTCCAGGTCAGGAAGAGGATGGAGGAGTTCGCCATGGACTTCCTTCACGGCATCGAAGGGATTGACACGAGAATACACGACCTTCAGCTCAGGGACATCACCTACCGCATCAACCGAGACATAAGGTTCTCGAACGACAAAAGTCCTTACAAGACCTGGCTCGGCGTTTTCGTATGTCCTAAAGGCAAGAAATCGGGCATGGCAGGCTATTACGTGCATCTCGAGCCGGCGACCGACACCTATTTCATATGTAGCGGACTCTACTGTCCGACGAAAGAGATACTGGCGAGCGTCCGCGAGGAAATCATGCTGGAGCCTGAGAGGTTCCATGACACCGTGATGGCGTGTGGCGAGGACTTCCCCATAGACTGGGAGGGGGCTCTGAGAAGAATGCCGAAAGGATTCAGCGAGAACGACACCCACAGCGAATACTACCGCCTCAAGAACTACAACGTCGTGAAGCGGCTGACTCGAAAAGACGTCGAGAAACCGGACTTCCTGAAGTCAGCCATAAGAGACCTGGGCAGAACGCATGGGTTCACGGAGTTGCTGAACCGGTGTGTTGACTACGCGAACGGACTCTGATACATCCGTCTGCCACCGTGGAAGGATGTCCGCCACTATGGAAGGCGGTATATGTCAGCCATGTTGCGGATGACTTGTTTCATCTCGTCCCTGAGGGCGGCAGGCTCAAGGACCTCAAGCTGGTCCTCGAAGTCGAGCAACGCCTGGACGAAATCGAACGAAGGACATAACCGCAGGGAGAAGACGGAATAATCCTCATGCGTCTCCGTCTCTTTCTGACTGTGATGCAACGGCAGGCTCCTCAAGTAGTTGCGCCCTTGCTGGTTGAGGCGCAGACGGATGTCAACAGGCGTCTGACCCTCGGTGCTGTACATGCCGTAACTGTTCTGGAAGGCCGCCTTAACGTCGAAACCCTTGTCGAACTTGTACTTGTTGTCCGTCATCTCCAACCTTATGATTCTGTCCAAGGCATAGGAACGGTGATTGCCTTCAGGCACGGTGATTACTACCACATACCACCTCTGCTTGAACCGCTTCAAGGCATGTGGCTGCACCTCCTTGGTGTATTTCTTGTCATCGGCATAACCATCATACGTCATCATCAGGGTACGCTCCTGCTTCATGGCGTCAGTGATGCGAGTAAGCAACTCAGGACTGCTGAACACATCCTCGTACATTATACGTCCTTTCAGCGACGAGCACTTCGACAGCACGTCCGCCTCCGACAAGGTGTTGAACACCCACTTGCGGTAGTTCACCTGCTCCCTGTTGATGGTGGTCGGATCGACGGAGTAGCGATTCGTCACGTTCCTGTCACACCTGATGTTGACATCGAACAACCGCTCCACATGATTCACCCAGTCGCGGAACGTCCGCTTAGGCAGTCCCTCGCCGTCGCCATACACCGACCGGCTCCAACGGACGCTGAGCTCCTGAAGCGTAAGCCCACCGGCAGAACTGGTGAGCTGATCATAAAGCCACATGTATTTCTGTGAGTTCGTCATGGCTCATATCTGGTTTTGCGCGAAAATAGATAAAAAATCGCGGAAAACACACTTTTTCTGAAGGAAAAACGTCTTTTTCGGCAAAATTCCCAATCAAAGGGCGGAAAACTCGCCCTTTGAACCGCTAACTTTGCATCAGTTTTAAAAAAAGACAGTTATGGTTTACGTTTTCATCTTATCCTATCCGGTAGTTTGCGCGGCACTGTACTACGCATCAGAGAAAGTCATCAAGTGTATCAACAAATCAAGCAAGACGAACTTATGAAAAGCCACATCACATCACGTCGCAGGCCTCGGAGGGCCGTCTATTACACCTACGCCATCAATGTCGTTCCTAACACAGACCTGAGCGCGAGCATATGGGAGCGCGAGGCTCTGAGGTGAACGCGGTCGCATAGGGCGCCGGACGGTCAGATGACGACCGACTCACCGCATGACAGATAGTCGATGGAGTGGGGCAGGACCTGACGGAGACGGGCGAAAGAGCCGAGGCCGGTACAGTGCATGGTGTGGTAACGGCAGTGGGGAACGGCACTGAGGCTCCGGGAGAGGTCGGCAACGAAACGACTCTCTGCCCCTGCGTCGAGTCCGCTTTTCACCAGGTGCATGCCCGAGAAGACATGGGTCGGCGTGAGTCCCGTCAACTCCCACACCTTATTTATTATATTGACGATACCCGCATGGGCACAGCCGGCGAAGAGAACCACATCGCCGCCACCGATGATGAGCATGTTCTGCTCATGAGTGAACGTGTCACGGACTTCACTCCGCGGACCGAAGAGAAGACGATTCCCCGGCGGTGTGAGACAATCACCATGGACACCGGCAAACAGGATAATATCAGACGACACCTTCGTGATGTCACCACAACAGACAAGTCGTGTGTCAGACCGCAGGCTTCTCTCAAGACCGATATACGCAAGTCCCGTGTCACGGAGCGAATAGTGCGGGTCGAAGGCATCCTCATGGACATAGACCGGTGCCTTAGCGTTCAGACCGAGGAAGGTCCGAAGTCCGCCACCGTGGTCGTAATGACCATGAGAGACCACTGCCATATCAACATCACCTATAGACAGACCGAGCCGCAAGGCATTATCGGCGAAGAGACGTCCCTGGCCCATGTCGAAGAGGACCGTGCGCCCGTCATGCAACTCGACGAACAGACTCAGGCCGTGCTCAACCGGCATGGACACCACGCTCTCGTTATCAACCAAAGAAGTCACTTTCATCAACATAACGGCAAAGTTAAGAAAAAATCATGAGATATGACAAATGGACTCAGTCTTTCTTGTTGGTAGCAGGTCGAGGAGCGCATGATTGCAGCAACTTTGGTATGTTGGTGTACGACTCTCCTTTATTGCCAAAAGCCAATGCTCGTGTGGTTGCAAGCTCCATCTTTCCGTCTGCACACAAATCTTCCACACCCATTTCTGTGTACTGAGGAAACGTTCTGTCTTCTCGAACTTAGGGATGTAGTGAATTCAATCAGCCAATTGTACCCTCCCCAAATGATTACCTTTGCAGCATCATTGCCAGACCAAACAATCTCCGACCGGTCGCCAGGACTCGACACACCGCACGACATTTGGCTATGCACCGCACGAGACATCGCAAGGGAGCGCATGACATTATCCACGATTACGGACAAAACCATATTTCTGTTACTAACAAGTGATATATACCTGTTACTAACAGGTGGTATATATCTGTTACTAACAAGTGGTATATACCTGTTACTAACAAGTGGTATATACCTGTTACTAACAGGTGGTATATAGTTGTTACTAACAGGAGGTATGCGCTGTTAGTAACAGGAGGTATGCGCTGTTAGTAA
>JAKSJE010000032.1 GCA_024398405.1 Bacteroidaceae bacterium | reverse complement strand
CCTGTTACTAACAAGTGGAATGTCTTTTCCGATTGCGTGGATAAAGTCTTCCGCTCGAGTGGATAAAGTCTTCCGCTCGCGGTGCTGATGTCGTCAGTTGTCACCTGGCATGTCCGTCCGTTGTGTCCTGGCATGTCGTCAGTTGTCACCTGGCGTGTCGTCCGTTCGGACCTGGCCGGCATGTCGGCGGTCGTGCCGGCGGTCGTGGGGTGGGGCTGCCTGTCCTTTCTTTGGCTGAGGTCTCTTGCACGGCAGCCTGCTCGAGGCAAACCTCGAAATCGCAAGAAGTTAATTTGTAGAACACCCCTTATGTCACCCATGTTTGATAAATTTGTATTATTCGGTGAATTAATAGAACACCCCTTAACAGAACACCCCATGAGTGGTAACACCCCATGAGTGGTTTGGGGGGATTATCGAACCTATCTGAACATCATCGTCATGTACCTCGTGAGGGCATAATAGGTCAAAACACGCACCGATTTACGACATTGCCGTCAAAAAATCAAATTTGAGAGCAAATCGGTGTGTTATTATGATGTAGTTATAAAAATAATTTGTAATTTTGTGGGTCAATATCAGGGCTGCATGCTTTGATTACTCGACGTTATTTGGGAAATACCATTAAATCAAAGGGGTGTTCCATAAATTACCCGCAAATGAGAGATTGATATGAACTATGTTTGTTATTGCTGTTTTGATGCTTTGGCTTTATTCCGGCATCTTGCTGTCCCACAGTCATTATGCCCGTATAACTTACGTTTGTGAGTGATATCCCTTGTTCAGGGCTGATGGCTCCTGCGTGAGTGCATGTCCTTGTTTGTGGCTGAGGGCTCTTGCACGGCAATCTGCTCGAAACAAACCTCAAAATCACCTAATATGTAATCAATAGAACAACCCCTAAAAACTGAACACTATGAGAAAAAGAATTCTATTCCTTTTAGTCCTTCTGTCAGGTGTCATGACGAGCATCATGGCTGCCGACGCCCTTACCGAGGGCTTCTATCGCTTCAAGAGCCCTCGCTCAAGCCGCTATGTGCAGGAGGCCGGCGGCAAACTGTCGCTCCCATCGTCAGCCACGAGCATGAAGAGTGGCAACCTGAGTGAGATATGGGAGGTGCGCAAGGCCACTGATGACGCCTACGTCATCATCTGCGCCGCCACGGGAGGCATGGTGCTGCCTCAGACGAAGACCGAGACGGATCACGTCACCTCCACCACGCAGGCGGGTCTCTTCTACATCAAGAAGTCGAACACGAAGTACATCATCAGCAGTGACGCGGGCTTCAGCGGCAACAGCTGCTGGCACGAGAACAGCCGCAACATGGTCGTCATCTGGAACTCCACCGAGAGCAACTCTCTCTGGACGGTGACGAAGGTGACGGGTGACGAACTGACCGCTGCCCAGACGGCTGCCGCGCGGTACGAGACTGCCGTAACGAACGCCATCAGCGACTTGTCGCGCCTGGCGAAGATCGAGCAGGGTGGTCTCTTCCGCTTCAAGAGCCGCTACGGCCATTACACCACCGAAAACACCTCCACGCACAAGATGTCGGGCGTATCGAAGGTGGCCAACGACCTGAAGCAGATATGGATTATCGACAAGACCGCATCGGGCTACATCATCCGCAATGCTAACAGCGGCCGCTACCTGCCCACGGAGGGCGGAAATGATGCCGCATGGGTGACGGTGGAGGGAGCCACGACGCAATATATCAAGGTGTCTGCCTACAAACCCGAGTATTTCACCATCAGCTGGAAGAGCGACTTCAGTGGCACGAACTGCATGCACGAGAACGCCAAAGGCAATGTGGTGAAGTGGTACGCCAACGACGCCAAGAACTCCAACCAGTATTCCGACTGGACCATCGAGCCCATCAGCGAGGCTGACACCGAGGTGAGCGAGGCCTCCGTGCGCGACCACATAGCCAAGCAGCTCGGTGTCGCCACCACCATCACCACCGGCACCTATCGCCTCGTGCCTGCCGCATACCCCACCCGCGCACTCGCGGAGGACACCTCCGCCAAGGAGGTCGTCACGGGTCTGCGCAACGACAGTTACGCTCAGGTGTGGAACCTCATCGTCAGCGACGACGGCAAGAAGGTGGTGTTCCAGAACCTCGTCTCGGGTAACTACATCCGCAACAACGGCACCACCTCGGCCCGATTCAAGACCACGACGTCAAAAAGCGGGTGTGAATTCACCATCGGCATGCAGGACAGCCGCTGGGAGAGCCTGTTCCATTTCCGTGGCTCCGTGCAGGGCTTCCATTGCGCCGAATCGGACAACTACGCCGTGGTAGGCTGGAGCGAGACCGCCGAAGCCTCACAGTGGGTGCTCTACCCCGTGGACGTGGACGAGAAAACCCTCGCCGAGGCCATCGCTGAGATGGAGCAGGCCGCCGACATCCAGGCCAACACCACAGCCTACAACGCCAAACTCCAGAAGTACTTCGAGGACTATGCCTGCAGCGTCATCCGCGAGGAGTATGCCGGCGTCAGCGCCGACTCGCTGCGTGACGCCATGACAGCCGACTCCATCCCATCTGTCCTTCAGGATATGGCCGTGCGTGTGCTCACCGGCACCTGGAACGCTACTGCCAAGAAGAACGACTACGAGAAGTTCTTCCGCATCAACGACTATCAGATATACTCTGACCGCTCGGTATGGCAGAAGATAACCGGCGTGGGTCCCTTCGCCATCCTCACCAACCCCACCGGCATCCAGGGCAAGACGGGTGACTTCGTATATATCTTCGTCGATCAGGCGCCCCTGACAAACTCCACCCTCACCGCCCAACTGGCCTATGACACCAACTACACCGTAGCCGCCTCCCTCACCCTGAAGAAAGGCCTTAACGTGTGGCAGCTGCCATCGGATGGCGAAATCTTCATCGGCTACTTCTGCACCAACTCCAGCAAGTATCTCGCCGACTTCCCCAACATCAAGATTCACATCGAGGGAGCCGTCTCCAACGGCTACTGGGACCTCTCGCGCGGTATGACTGACACGGACTGGACCTACCTCTCGAAGAACTACTTCAAGGGCGAGTTCCTCCACGTCAAGGGTCTCAACACCGTGCTCAACCTACGCCTCGACGATGTCAAGTCCGCCACACACGTCACCGGCATCATGAAGGGCTGGGACCAGTGCTTCATGGGGCTTGAGAAGAACATCGGCCATGACGGACAGTGGGATGGCCGCTACAACCCCGTCATCAACCCACGCATGTCCTACAAAGGCAACCCCAACTGGGGCGGACAGGGCGGCTCCAACCACCCCGGTATCACCAGCAGCTACCTCTTCAACTACAATAACTTCGTCAACGGCAACGTGTGGGAAATCCTGCACGAGGAGGGTCATGGTCACCAGTACCCTATCAACCTCGCCGGACAGACCGAGTGCAGCAACAACTCGCTGGCACAGATGGTGAGCTACGAGTTCGGACGAAACTACAGCCGTGGCAACGGCACGGACAAACTCGTCCAGCTCTTCAACTACGACAACAACATCGGCAACTACGACACCAAAGTCCATGGCTGGTCGTGGGTGGACTACTGCCGCTACGCCAAACCCCACTACGACGCCAGCCTCCACACCGCCAACCATATGCTCTACCAGCTCTACCTCTACTTCGAGGTGATGGGCCACATGCCCGGCTTCATGGGCCGTCTCTGCGACGAACTCCGCGCCACACCTATCGTGAAGGGCAGCAGCGTCGCCAACCCCACCTACTACTACAACGACTACTGGCGTCTGGCCAAAGCCTGCGCCAAGGTGAGCCAGACGGACCTCTGGGAATTTTTCGAGGCCTATGGCTTCTGGCGCTACTACGATGAGGTGGTGTCCTACGATGAGCTCGATGACGACAGCAACGCCAAGACCAAGGGCATACGCCACATCGGTGACTACGGCAACTACTACATGAAACTGCCTGTACGCGGCAACAGCGCCGACGAGAAGCGCATGGCCGAACTTAAGGAGTTCATGCGGAGCATGCCCAACAAGGCCAGCAACATCCTCTTCCTCGACGACCGCATCGAGAAGGACTATGTGCGCGAAGACTCCTACCTCGCACACCTCGAGCCCTCTTACGTGGGTCAGGAACTCCTCGTTTACTGGAAACTCGACAAGATTGGCGACTACGGCATGTACTGGTACTTCGATGGCGAGAACCGTACCGCTGACCTCCACTACTCCATCGGCACCACCACCGCCTCCGCGTCCTACAACACTGACAACGCCGGCTCCTACACCGTCAGGGGCAAGAAGGTCACCATGAGCGGCAACGGCATCCTCGGCATCAAGATCTACGACGCCGACGGCAAGCTTGCCTACATCGCCAACACAAAGACCTTCGTCATCCCCTCCGAGATGGCCGACGGACTCAAGGACGGCAGCTACGTCCTGAAGGTAGCCGCCACCGCCGCTGACGACATCGTTTTCGACACTGATGGCAACCCCGACAACACTTCCGGCATTCAGGCGCTCGACGCACACTTTGACACCTCAGCGCCCGCCTATGACCTCATGGGCAGACGCATCGCTCCGGGCGAGAACTTCCACGGCCTGATGATTCAGGGCGGCAAGAAGGTGCTCCGCTAAACCGCAGGTACGACCGTCGTAGGCCTCCCCCGACGGTCAATTTCCACAAAGTGCAGTCACCCAACGCAAGCGGCTGCACTTTCTGTTTCCTTGTCGGAAGATGTCAAAAAATCAGAAAATAGAAAACGGATGACTGATAATTGGAACACTATTGCCGGGAAGGTCTATGAGTCGCTTGGCGATGAGCTGGGAGTAAAGGTCGTTGGCAAGCGTCAGAACCTTTTCCGTGTAGAGTTCCACGGCGAACATCGAGTCCGGCGTACCCTTTGATTTCTCGGTCACGATTTTCGCCACGGCATTTATGTCCTCCTGGGTAAAGTCGTCCAGGCGGCCTACATTGTTCAGGTCGCGACGGCAGATGACTCCCACAAAATCTCTGTAGGAGTCGCACAGGCGCCAGTACGCATAGCGCACGCCCTGCTTGCCGCGTCGGTATGTCGGATGTAGGTACATTTGCGGGTGCAACGTTACGCACTTTATTGCAAACCTGCAAACAGCACTGTGCCCACACAGGGCCGCTTTCTGTCATATACCCACTGATTCTGCCGGAAACATGCCGAAACAGGCGGATTTCAACTGATGCACCTCGGTCTTTAACACAACTTTAACATTTGAGAGACTTGCCCCCTGCAATGTGGGTTAAATATTGGCGAGGGAGGTTCTTGGCCATCACATAACTAATCGCCTACGTACATGTGGAATTGCCCGTGGGTGGATTATGTCCTTATCCCAGATGATGACAAGAGCCGTCATGACCCTTGGCAGGCATAAATTCACTTCATACCGGGCAGGTAGGGATATCTGTGACAAAGAGCACACTTCTGGCGGGATTGAGCGTATGTGGGTCTTGATTTCTTGAAAAACAAGTTGGATGGGTGCGATGGACAGACAATTTCCCAGTTTTTTTTCTATGTTGTTGTGTAAATCGAGATTTTTATATAAATTTGTGCGAAAAATGGAATGATAGTTTATGGCAAGGACTAAATCAAAGAAGAATGCAGAGACGGCTTTGGATGCTGCGGAAGGGAATGTGGCAGTAGCAGCGAATGCCGGGGATGCGTCGGCCGCTGAGAAAAAGACAACCAAGTCGAAACGGACGAGAACACCCAAGAAACAGGAGGTGACGGAGGAAGTAGTGAAAGAGAAAGCCGTCGTTTCCGATATCGTCATCAAGGAAGAAGAGTGCGAGGATGCCTCGTCGGACGATGGCATGGCGGTACAGAGCCAGCCAGAGGTCAGTAGCGGTATATCATACATGAAACCAACGAAAGACAATGCGCCTTTTGCCATCGAGGACTTAGACAAGGCCAACGTCTGGGGGCTCAATGAGCAGGAGTTGTATGACATGTACATCGAAGGCAGGCGTCAGGAAAACTTCTCGGAGAACGAGGTTCACTACATGAATCTCATCCGCCCTGTTTTTGAATTCATGTTTTTCAACATCAACAACCGCAACCTGTACGACAAATACAAGAGTCAGGGATTCAGCATATTCTCCATACCAAGCAACAGTTCTTCGAATGCCATAGCCATCAAGCGCAGACCGATAAAGAAAATCACGGATATCACATTGGAGAACATCTATCATATCCAGCCAGCAGAACTGCTGAGGCTGATTGACGAGAACATGGGCACAGGATGGCAGGGGCTACCTCTGTATTTGCAGGATATTATCCTCGCCGGTTTCTTCGTCGATTGCAGTGTCCTTCCGGCACTTGCGCTCCACAAGGCGGGCGGCATCATAGACCGCAGGAAGGCAGACGGCTACGATGTGCTCGAGATTGCTCGTGGTTCATGGATAGAGGCCGTGTTCGTCAAGGTGAAACCTAAGCAGGACAAGTTGCATTTCGAGACGATAGTCGATAAGCCCAACAAGAAGAAGAACGGTGAGGATGAGGACATGGAAGACGAGGAAATCGATGACGAGGAACTCGATGACGAGGAGCTCGATGACGCTGAGGACGAGGAAATCGAAGAAGAAGAGCCGGAGTTGGAGGATATAGACATGATTGATCCTGATAGCGATGACTGAATGGCGTTTCCGTGGCGCACAGGAGCCGGGTGTCAGGATTGGCTACACCCTGCCACCTGCATGAATGCTTGTGGAAGACATTCCACTATATCAGAGGCGAGGAGTGACACCTCGCCTTTTTCTTTTGCCGCGAGGTCACCAGCCAGTCCATGTATGAACACCGATGCCTGAGTCGCCATGACAGGATCCGCACCCTGTGATAGCAGGGCAAGGATGATGCCCGTCAGAACGTCTCCGCTCCCCGCGGTGGCCATGCCGGGATTGCCTGTCGGATTGACATATACCGCGCCCTGTGGCGTCACCGTACGGGAACGAGGACCTTTCATGACTATGACAAGACCATAGGTCGCTGAGAGTCGGACTGTTTTGGCCAACTCCTCATCGGCATCAACGGATGGACCTATAAGCCGTCGGAGCTCGCCCCTGTGAGGGGTGAGTATGGTAAGCGATGGCAAATCGCCTATCAGTTCCTTGTGTAGTGAGAGGATGTTGAGTCCGTCCGCATCGATGACGAGCGGCTTTGTGGTGGTCCTAATCTGCCGGATGAAGGCATCCTGCGTGTCGGTGGCTGTTCCCAGTCCGCACCCTATGGCAACGGCGGAGTACCCACTGTCATCAACAGGCTGGCTGAAACGCCCGTCTGTGTCACTTATGTCAAGGATCGCCTCCGGCACAGAGGTCTGCAGGATAGGTGCGTTGCATGGCTGGGTGCGGATGGTCAGTTTGCCAATGCCGCTTCTCATGCAGGCTTTGGCCGACAAGATGGCCGCACCGGCCATGCCGTACTGACCAGCCACGAGGAGTCCGTGGCCGAAAGTGCCTTTGTGAGAGTCTTCCGTTCTCGGTGGGATGGCATGACGGATATCATCTGCAGAGAGCAGATAATGTGGTACGATATGACCTTCTGTACATTTCATGACGCAAAGTTATGATTTTTCGTCCAAACGATAATTAAAACCACGGTTTTTTTTTGTGTGTCCTACAATTTTCTTAACTTTGCACTGAGATTCACATCTGGAAAGTGTGGACTCGTCTTAATCGTAATCATTATGGCAGATACTATCCATTTATTGGACAGGGACTTCAAGCTGAGCATCCCGAATGAAATAATACAGGAGAAAGTGAAGTCTGTGGCTCAGCAACTGAACAAGGACTATGCCGGCAAGAATCCGGTGATGGTCTGCATCCTGAACGGCGCATTCGTCTTTGCAGCAGATTTAGTCAGATATCTTGACTTCCAGCCAGAGGTGCTTTTCGCGCGTTTCTCATCGTACGACGGACTGAACACCACCGGGAAGGTACGTGAGCTGATGGGCGTCAGCGCTGACCTCACAGACAGGGACGTGATTATCGTAGAAGACATCGTCGATACCGGCATCACCATGAGCAACGTGCTTCCACTCTTCATGGAACGTGGCGTGAGAAGCGTCTCGATTTGTGCATGTCTTCTGAAGCCGGCGAAACTGCAGGTCAAGTTGCATGTTGACTATGTCGCTATGGAGATACCTAACGATTTCATAGTGGGTTACGGTCTGGACTATAACGGCATGGGCAGAAACTATAAAGACATATATAAGGTAGTAGATTAAGGATGAAGAACATTATCATTTTCGGTGCTCCTGGCTCAGGCAAGGGAACATACAGCGACGAGATCGTCGCGAGATACGGGATGGGGCATATCTCCACTGGAGATGTCCTGCGTGCGGAAATCAAGAACGGTACGGAACTCGGCAAGTTGGCAAAGGGTATCATCGATAAAGGCCAGTTGATTCCCGATGACCTGATGATTGACATCCTTGCGAAGGTCTATGACGAGCAGGAGCCGGGCAAGGGGGTGATTTTCGATGGTTTCCCTCGCACCATCGCCCAGGCCGAGGCGCTTAAGAAGATGCTGGCAGAGCGCGGTCACGAGATGGGCAATATGATAGAGCTTATCGTTGACGAGGAGACACTCATGGCACGCCTGCTCAACCGCGCTAAAGAACAAGGCCGAGCAGACGACAATGAAGAGACCATCAAGGCGCGTTTCGATGTTTACCACAAGCAGACAGAGCCTCTTGCAGAGTGGTTCGGGAAGGAGGGCATACGTCACACTTTCACTTGGAAAGGCGACAAGGAAATCATGCTGAAGGAAATATTCGATTTCTTGGACAAATAATGCCGGAGAGCAATTTCATAGACTACGTGAAGATTTACTGTCGCTCAGGCAAGGGAGGCAGGGGTTCCGCTCATATGCACAGGGCGAAGTACGTGCCGAAAGGCGGACCTGACGGTGGGAACGGTGGGAACGGTGGAAGCGTGATAATGCGCGGAAACCGCAACTACTGGACTCTTATCCATCTGAGATACGAGCGTCATGTATTTGCCGAACACGGATGTGATGGATACGAGAACAGAAGCACAGGCAAGCAAGGCGCAGACAAGGTAATCGATGTGCCGCTTGGCACGATGGCTTTCGATGCTCAGACCAAGGAGTTCCTCTGTGACGTGACCGAGGACGGTCAGGAAGTGGTGCTGCTCAAGGGCGGAAGAGGCGGACTCGGTAACTTCAACTTCTGCACACCTACCAATCAGGCTCCGAGATACGCCCAGCCAGGCGAGCCGGAACAGGAGAGGGAGGTGGTACTTGAACTGAAACTCCTTGCTGACGTAGGACTCGTCGGTTTCCCGAATGCTGGGAAATCAACACTGGTCTCGTCCGTCTCAGCGGCAAAGCCGAAGATAGCGGACTATCCTTTCACCACGATGGAGCCGTCGCTCGGTATCGTGAGGTACAGGGACAACAAGTCGTTCGTCATAGCCGACATCCCAGGCATCATCGAGGGTGCAAGCCAAGGCAAGGGTCTGGGACTACGATTTCTCAGGCATATTGAGAGGAACTCACTGCTGCTGTTCATGATACCTGGAGATTCCGATGACATCAGGCGTGACTATGACATCCTGCTCAACGAACTCACGACCTACAACCCCGAACTGATGGAGAAGAAACGACTTCTGGCTGTCACGAAGAGCGACTTGATTGATGACGAGCTGAGGGAAATGCAGAAGCCGACCCTTCCGGACGACGTAAGGTGTGTCTATATCTCCGCTGTCACGGGCATGGGCATAGAAACTCTGAAAGACATGATATGGGAGGAGTTGAACCTCGAAGGGGGATTCTGATATGACAGAGTCCTGGCAGTTGGGGCAGACCGGCGAGGAACTGGCTGCTGACTACCTCATGAAGCAGGGGTATTCGATTCTGCATCACAACTGGAACCTGCATCATGGGTGTGAGTTGGATTTGGTCGCCAGGAAGAACGGCGAGCTTCATTTCGTCGAGGTCAAGACGAGAAGACGCGAGTCAGAGGTGTTCGGAAGTCCGGAAATGGCCGTGGACTGGAGGAAGATGAGACATATCCAGTCTGCGATATCTTATTACATGTCATTTTACGGCATCGACAAGGACACACCCATTCACATGGATGCGATAGGAGTAGTATATAGAGGTGAGGATGATTTCGACCTGAGATTCCTGCAGGACATCCATTATTTTGAGTTCACCCGTTCTTCGTATAACGGCAGACAAGGTGGCTGGAGGTACATGTGACAGTTGCCACACATACCACCGCGGAGTTGGCATGGACGCTCAAGTGAGCAATGTCTGGTCAAACAACAGTTTCAGTACCTGATGGTTGAGCGACGGGATATGTTTTACCGGATTCCAGAATGACCTGAAGAACTTCTCGCGCCCTTCCTGCTGGTTGGCGAATTCCGCACAGAAGAAGTTCAAGGCCTGACGATAGTAGCCACATGCTTTCTCAGCCTCATCACTCAGCAAAGCCAGATGGCCTAAATAAATCCATGCTGAACAATCGTCCAGTTCTAAGCACTTTGTGTATTCCTTTGCTGACTTGTCATACGAGCCGGCCATAAGCAGTGCCCATGCAAGCATCTGGTGTCCGACCAACAAACCATCATCAAGATATACCACCTTATATAATATAGGTATGGCATCCCGGAAGTTGTCAAGTGCGAGCAGGCACTCGGCTTTCTTAATAATCAGCCTGAGTTCATCGGGGTTGTCTTCCATGAGCATGTCGAGATATCTCATGGCCTCATCATACATCTTCAGTTCAAAGGCAATCTGGAAAAGGTGGCTGACCGTCCAGTGTGTTCTTGGTTTGATGCTGTCTGCTTCGACCAGGTCGCAATATGCATCGGTGTAATTGCCCGTCTTCTGTTCACAGAATCCGATCTTCTGGAGCAGTTCAGCCCTGTCATCATCCTTGGTCGCCGGCTCCACCATGCGGAACATCTCGAGAGCATCATGGTAGAGTCCTTTTCGCATGAAGAACTCAGCAACCGTAAGCAATTGGTCACTATGGCCAAGCAGTGACTTAAACGAATCGCGATGGAGCGGGGTGAAAGCCGACAGTTTTTCGTCGAACGGATTGAAGAACTGGGCGTGGTAAGGGTAGATGGTGAAGAACCTGTATAGGTCTTGGGCGTACCTTCTCATTATTCCCTCTGCGTTCTTGCCGCTGACCAGAGCATCCTTGTCTTTCCCGGCATCTGTGACGATGTCATTAATTGACATATCCTCTGGCAGTTGTTGCTCAATCTGCGACGTTATGGCATTGAGGCTTGAGTCTCCCATCTGACTGAGCATGAGAACGAAAGAATATTTGTCAGAGTCGCAGAATGGTGTGATACCAAGAATACCGTCAATTAATGTCGAACTTTTGCAGTTCCGCAACTCAGGGTGGCTGAAGGAAAACGGTTCGAACCAGTTTTGCACCTTGTTGAAGAACGGGAAACTCTTCATGTGTCTGAAGGTCGTCATGTAGATGTCCGCTCCTTCCGTCTGCATCTTTGCCATCTGCTGGATTTTCTTCTCGATTTTGTCATCCGATGCGTTTCTTATCCAGTCCGGGTTTTCCCCATTGCCCGACAACGCACGGTCGATTTCATCAATTCCCAGTTCGCCTTTGCTGAGACGTGTGCTTTTGATAAGGATAGGTATTATGTCATTCCTCATCTTGTCTGATACCGACTCTGTCATCCGGGAATACTGGAGAATGACATGAGCATTGAAGAACTGTCTGACGAACGAAGGTCTTTCCGACAGCAATGACAGCCTGGATGCAATCTGAGGATAATGGACTATCCTTGAGTCGTAGCGTCTCAGTATGATGATAAGTCCAATCAAAGCACGAAGACTGACAACCGGGTCGGGATGTTCGTATGCGTCGAACAGATACATCAGTTTCTTCTCATCAAACATCTCACAGAGTGCCAAAGTGACTGCCGACACCACCACAGGCATTCGTTCCGGGCATAATCCGGCGAATGAGTCAATATCAGCCTTCTCCTTGTCGTCCCAGAGGTCAGAGGTCCAGATGCGTTCGAACATGCCATCCGCGGAATTGACCGCAAGGGAATACTGGTCATTGGGTGCCTTGAAAAGTCTGATACGCCTGTTAGCCCTGTCGTTGACGGAGTAAGCCTGACGGTAGAACGGCTCTGTCTCAGCAGGAGAACAAGTTGACAACTGCTGCATCTGCACACGGATGTATGCTCGGTAGTTATCGAGGAGAGTATAGAATTGCCCCGTGACTGACACGTCACGAATGCTTTCCACCTTTGACTGCAGGGCTTCGATAGCCTCACCGAGTCTGTATTCAGAGAGAAGGGTGTAGATGTTGTTCGTCATGAGCGTTTGCTTACGATATCAAATGCTTCCGCTATCTTGTCAATCTCTGTCTTGCGGGCTTTATATACGGAGTCGCATACGACCACGTAGAACCTGAGTGGTAGTATCTCGTCCGATTTCGCCACGCGTACCGCCCCGGAATCGACACATTCGGTGGCCCATGGCTCAGGAAGGATGGCCCCGTCATACTGAGCCTGCATCAGCATCTCCTTACGAAGTCTGATGTCGTTGATCTGCGGACGGTTTATTTCAAGCGGTGACAAGAACGCCAGTCCGGCTATATGGCTTGTAAGAGAATCCAGCACGGAATTGCGCGTCACGGCGATTATCTTCTCTTTCAGGCTCTTGACATCCTTGATGCGTGCTGATTTCGATGTGATGAGCGAGAGCGACATCGATCCGCCGGTGATGATGCGGAGGCTGTCAGAGTCGCATTGACTGTTAAGGAATCGGTACTTCACCTCATCGACCACGCTCATCTGTACACTGCCGTTCATCAGTGCCGTGTCGGCATCCATGGCAGAGTAATAGGTGATGAACTCAATGCTTACCCCGAGGGAATCGAATAAGCCACACGAGTCGGCATAGAGAAACGGCTTGCATTCGCTGACTGGCAGGAGTGCGATGCGAAAGGCCGATGAGTCGGGGATTGACTCATCGGTCTGTGTTTCTGTTCCGCCACATCCGACGAACATGGTCATCAGCAGGCAGAACGGTATGATTAGCGATTTGCGCATTTTGGCTAATAGCCCTGTGCCGTTTTATCCCTGAATGGCTGCTACGCCTGGAAGCACCTTGCCCTCGATGGCCTCAAGGAGAGCACCGCCACCGGTGGAGATGTATGACACTTTGTCAGCAAGACCGAACTTGTTGACACATGCGACGGAGTCACCGCCTCCGATGAGCGAGAACGCACCTTCCTCGGTTGCCTTTGCGACGGCTTCACCGATGGCGCGTGAGCCCGGAGTGAATTCCTCACACTCGAAACAGCCTGCGGGACCGTTCCAAAGGATTGTCTTCGCACCTTCTATAGCCTTCGTGAACTTCTCGCGGCTTTCCGGCCCTGCATCCAGTCCGTCCCACCCGGCTTCGATGGCGTTTGAAGGGAAGACCTTGATCTGAGCGTCCGGCTTAACGGAGAAAGTCTTGAAGTCATAGCCTGTGCAACATACGGAGTCAACACCGAGAACGAGTTCCACGCCGTTTTCCTCAGCGGTCTTCTCAACGTTGAGAGCGACATCGAGTTTGTCAAGCTCCACGATGGAGTCACCGATCTCGCCACCATGCGCCTTAGAGAACGTGTAGGTCATGCCACCGCAGAGGATGAGTTTGTCAACCTTGCCGAGCAGGTTCTCGATGATTCCGATCTTAGTTGACACCTTGCTACCACCCATGATGGCGACGAAAGGACGTTTGATGTTGCTGAGCACGTTCTCCACTGCCTGCACTTCCTTCTCCATGAGAAGACCCAACATCTTGTTGTCCGCATCGAAGAAGTCTGCTATCACGGCTGTGGATGCGTGCTTGCGGTGAGCCGTACCGAATGCGTCGTTCACATAGCAGTCAGCATAAGAGGCAAGGACTTTCGAGAATTCCTTCTGGCTTGCCTTCATTGCCTTCTTCGCATCCTCGTAGGCAGGGTCATCCTTCTCTATTCCCACTGGCTTGCCTTCTTCTTCTGGGTAGAAACGCAGGTTCTCAAGCAGGAGTGCCTCGCCTGGCTTAAGTGCCGCAGCGGCCTCCTGAGCCTTCTGGCAGTCATCGACGAATGTCACGGGAGCCCCGAGAGCGGCGGCTACGGCGTCAGTGATCTGACTGAGTGACATCTTAGGATTGACTTTGCCTTTTGGCTTGCCCATGTGTGACATGATGATAGGGCTGCCGCCCTGGGCGATAATCTGCTTCAGTGTTGGCATCGCACCGCGTATGCGAGTGTCATCAGTGATGTTTCCGTTCTCATCGAGTGGGACATTGAAGTCCACACGTACAATTGCCTTCTTGCCGGCAAAGTTGTAGTCATTGAATTTCATTGTTGTCTGTTATTTATCAAAGTTATACTGACCTGAGCGCGAAGTTAATAAAAAAAAACGAATCAACCTATAATCTTATGCCGAAATAACAACGCATCTTCCATCTCTTACTTGACACGTTCGGCTTCTCGCCGTCATACGAGCACCTGATCCAGTTTGATGTCAAGACATAATCCGAGCCTATGAAATAGTTCTTCCATGTGTATGTCACGCTTAGGCGCATGTCGTAGGCGAACGGCCTGCTTCTTATGTCTAAGTAGTCGTTCCCCTCTTTGATTTTCGTCATCTGGCTCTCTTTGCCGAAGTTGCAGTCGTAGCTATATATCGTGTTTTTGTAATACAAATCTATCCATGGTATGAAGCCCGGCAGTATGGAGCCATGAAGCAGCCAGTGTCTGTTCGGGACGAAATTGTACGCATAGCCCACGCCAAGGGCGACATAACGCAAGCCCAACCTGTCGAAATACTCTATTGTCCCTGTCTCGTTCATGTATTCAGGGTTCAGACGCGCTTCGATACTCTTTATCTCATCGAGGACGTCTGACTCACCAAAGCCTGTGTCGAATATCGAATTGTGATATGACACTCCAGCAATGACGCTTCCCGCGCTTTTCTTCTGAATCCACGACCGTGTGAATGCGGCTGGGTAGGAGAATCTCTTGTTGTTGAACACATAGTAGGCACTACCCGAGAAGCCATCAACCGCCGCGTCATCCATGCGATAGCCTGAGTGATAATAGTTTTTTGATGCATCGAACCCCTTATGGCTGAACCAGCAGACATCTATGCCGAAACGGTTATTGTAGTAGTCAATGGCGAATTCTTCGTTTTCGTTCTCGCCGAACATCTTCGACATACTTACCGTGAACGACACAGACAGTCCCTTGTAGTTCGCCGACGCTCCCACTGCCACATTGGGCTTGTTCTTGTAGTAGTAGTCGGACTCCGACGTCCCATACTGCTCCATATCGTATGCGTTGACCTGCCCTTTCATCTTTATGGTCCAAGGTAGTACGGGGCGCGCCACGTACATGGTGTCGGTGGTCATCTTCCTGTTTGAGAGCAATTCGTCAATCAGCGATATCAGACTCTTTAACTTGCCGACTCTGACTGTAGTGTCCGACCTGGCCACATCACAGGAGTCGGCCGTCGTCTCCTGGGCTGACGCCGCATCGCCGTGCGGACCGAGTGCGATTGCCATCAAGATGAGTTGCGCAAGTCTTTTCATGCCGCAAATATACAAAAAATAATCGTTTCGCTATTGGCAAGTCACAAACTTTTGCTATTTTTGCATCATCAACAGGATTCAAAGCCAATGTCAACGATTGATCAAGAGAGGAAATGGAGGATATTGTCCAGCAAATATCTGTTCCGTCGTCCGTGGCTGACGGCACGTGTTGACACGGTCGAGCTGCCTGACGGAAGGGTGAACCCGGAGTATTATGTGCTTGAATATCCGTCATGGGTCAATGTCATCGCCATCGACGAAGACGGTATGTTCGTCATGGAACGCCAGTACCGTCATGCAATGGGTCTGACGGAATATGAGCTCCCTTGCGGCGTGGCTGAGCCCGGCGAGGAGCCGCTCACCGCGGCAAGACGAGAACTTGAGGAAGAGACTGGCTACACTGGTG
Organism: Bacteroidaceae bacterium; assembly: GCA_024398405.1. Taxonomy (GTDB): domain Bacteria; phylum Bacteroidota; class Bacteroidia; order Bacteroidales; family Bacteroidaceae; genus Colivivens. Next base: position 5,952 of record JAKSJE010000032.1, on the reverse strand, counting down.
GCAGATGGTCGCTCGTCATGAGCATTGGCGCCAACCCCGGCTCGTTCGACAACATGACTTACTGCTTCCTCGCTGAAGGTGTAAGAAAGACGTCCTCGCCGAGACTTGACGAGACGGAAGACCTCACGGTGCATCTGCTGACGCCTGAGCAGGTGTTCGGGATCCTTGAGCGTGATGAGCTGAAGCAGGCTCTCATGGCTGCTCCTTTGTGGAAATATTTTTACAGACGTGATAGAAACTATGGCAAAGATTAAATGTATTGGTGTACTGACCTCTGGTGGCGATGCTCCTGGCATGAATGCGGCCATCCGCGCCGTGACACGGAGCGCCATTTCCAGAGGATATAAAGTAAAAGGTATATACCGTGGGTATGAAGGACTCATCCACAACGAGATCAAGTCTCTCACCACTGAGAGCGTGAGCGGAATCATGAACCGTGGCGGCACCATGCTGAAGACAGCCCGTTCGAAGGACTTCATGACCGCCAAAGGCAAGAGGAAAGCATACGAGAATCTTGTCGCCGCCGGTATCGACGCGCTGATAGTCATCGGCGGCAACGGCACCCTGACCGGAGCCAAGGAGTTCGCCGAGCAGTACGACTTCCCTATCATCGGACTGCCAGGCACCGTTGACAACGACATCGCTGGCACTGACGAGACCATCGGTTTCGACACGTCGCTCAACACCATCATGGAGTGTGTGGACCGCATCAAGGACACTGCCTATTCGCATGAGAGGATATTCTTCATCGAGGTCATGGGGCGCGACGCCGGTTTCCTTGCCCAGAACAGTGCCATTGCCAGCGGCGCTGAGGCGGCGCTGATTCCTGAGGACATGACCGACGCCGACCAGTTGAGCGAGTTCATCGGACGTGGCATCAGGAAGAGCAAGAACTCCAGCATCGTCATCGTGAGCGAAAGTCCAAAATGCGGTGCGGTCTATTACTCCGAGCGCGTGAAGAAGGAATACCCTGACTACGACGTGCGTCTCTCCATCCTCGGCCATCTTCAGAGAGGAGGCAGTCCGACCGCCCGCGACAGAATCCTCGCCAGCGTGCTCGGTGTCGGGGCCATCGATGCGCTTGAGGCCGGTCAGCGCAACGTGATGGTCGGCATGAGGCACGACCAGGTCGTCTTCACTCCGTTCACAATCGCTACCAAGGAAGGGGGGAAGCCGCTTGACAAGAATCTCATACGTGTCCTGAAAGAACTATCTATATAGGATGTGGTTAGGTCTTGCGTTCCTATCGGCATTCCTGTTGGGTTTCTATGACATCTCGAAGAAGAAGGTCCTGAGGACCAATCCCGTCGTGCCGGTTCTGTGCCTGAACACGTTCTTCTCAAGTCTGATATTCCTGCCGTTCATCCTCTGTTCCGCCAATGGTTGGATTGACAGCGACTCCATGTTCTTCACCCACACTTACGGATGGGAGGGACATAAGTTCATCCTGCTGAAGTCCGTCATCGTCATGGGGTCATGGTTGTGCGGCTATTTCGGCATCAAGAACCTGCCGCTCACCATCGTCGGTCCTATCAATGCCACGCGGCCGGTGATGGTTCTGATTGGTGCGCTGACCTTCCTCGGCGAGCACCTGAACATCTGGCAATGGGTCGGAGTCATCATCGCCATCGTGTCGTTCTATCTGCTCAGTCGTTCGGGAAGGAAGGAGGGAATTGACTTCCGCCATGACAAATGGATTGCGCTCATCATCCTCTCCAACATACTCGGCGCCGCCAGCGCGTTGTTCGACCGGTGGCTGCTCGACCCAGATGGGGTCGCTCTGGACAAGATGGCTCTGCAGTCATGGTACAACATCTATCAGTGCCTCATGCTTTCCTCCTTCCTGCTGTTCAGGAAGTTCGGTCCGTCTCGCGACCATGACGGGACGGCATTCCACTGGGACTGGTGCATCCTGTGCATATCACTGTTCCTCTCGGCAGCCGACTTCGTCTATTTCTACGCTCTGACGAGTGATGACGCTATGGTGAGCATCGTAAGCATGATACGCCGGGGCAGCGTGGTGGTGTCGTTCCTCTTCGCCGCACTCGTCTTCAGGGAGAAGAACTTACGTTACAAGGTCTTCGACCTGCTTCTCGTTATGCTATCATTACTTTTCCTGTTCTATGGTTCAAGATAAGATACGAATCCTCTTTGTCTGCCACGGCAACATTTGCAGAAGTCCGATGGCGGAATTCGTCATGAAGCAGAAGGTGGCGCAAGCCGGTGTGTCCCATCGGTTTCATATAGAGTCCGCCGCCACGTCGAGCGAGGAACTGGGCAATCCCGTCTATCCTCCCGTACGCGAGCTGATGCGCCGTCTCGGCATTCCGTTCGACCGTGACAAGAGGGCAAGGAAACTGCTGGCGAGCGACTACGACGACTTCGACCACATCATCGGCATGGACGAGTACAACCGCAGGAACATGCAGCGCATCTGCATGTGCGACTATGACGGCAAAATCTCCCTGCTTATGGATTTCACGGCTCATCCCCGCAGTGTGGCCGACCCATGGTACACTGACGAGTATGAGAAAGCCTGGCGCGACATCGACGAGGGATGCGACGCACTGCTCAGGCATCTCCTCGCCCAAATCCGTCACTGACAACCAATCATGGCACGCCTGTTCATCTTCAACTGCTCCAACGACATGGCACTGGCAAGCGGTGCCGCCGAATACATGCCTCCCAAGTCCGTGGCGCGGATGGAGGAGATGTATTCCGGCCTGCCCTTGTTCGTGGCCGACGAAGGTGACGTGGCTCTCGCACCGGGGGAACTCGCCATACGCGACGGCTTCAGGCAACTGTGCGGCAGGTTGCCTGAGCCCATCACCGAGGTATGTCCCTGGGGATGGAGCAAGCCGATGCGCAACCGGCTGCTTCGGTTCGGAGTGCCCGAGTCGATGCTACCTGACGTGCCCACGCTCGACATACTGAGAGGACTCTCCAGCCGTGAGTTCGGGGCGAAGTACGCAGAGGAGTTCTATGCCAGACCGACACTCGCCGACATCCGCCATGCGTTGGTCAGCAATCGCATGAGGTACGTCAGTTCGGCTGACGGGTTGTCTCTGCCTGACGGAACGTACATCGCGAAGAGTCCATGGTCATCGAGCGGCAGAGGCAACAAGGTCTTCGTCTATGGAAAGGAGGTGACTTTAACCGGATTCCCCCGGCTCATCGACCGTTTCTATGACAAAGTGCTTGACTTCGCTATGGAGTTCCGGGTGTCAGCGACTGGCACACGGTATCTTGGACTTTCCGTCTTCAAGGCAGACAGGGAAGGGCGTTATGAGTTCAACTACGTCGGCAGCCAGACGGCGCTGACGGAGAAAATCCGGCAAGCCATGTCCACGACCCGCCAGGCCACCGACCACATCCTGTCACTCATCACGGCAACACATGTCTCACTCATCGACAACATAGTAGCAGGCAGTTACCACGGTCCTTTGGGCATCGACATGATGGTGGTCAACGACGCGGGTACGATGAGGATTCACCCCATCGTAGAACTTAACTTCCGCATGAACATGGGCATACTCGCACTGAAGGCCTATCAGAAATACGCTGACAGATACCCTACCATATCCCTCCGCTCAATGGCTGACGTGGTACAGGCGTGACCTCGGTCGGCGAACACACGGGACTGGAGGCTGCCGCAGGGGCTTGTCCACTCACCGGCGCCGCTTCGTCCCACCCCACCCCACACTCGTTCCGCACCGCCGCACCGGGGAGTAACTAATAAAAATAGTTAAATAGTAACGATTTCTCATAGTTACTCATTGCAGTGCCGACGATTCGGCATATCTTCGCGGCGTGACAACGAGAAATCAGAATATTATGAAACGACTGTCGAAGAAGAAAGAAGAGATAATGAACCTCTTCTGGAAACATGGGAGGATGTACGTACGTGAGCTCCGTGAACTCTACCCTGACCCGAAACCCCACTTCAACACCTTGTCAACCCAGGTCCGTTCACTTGAGTCGGACGGCTACGTCAGACACGTTGCCGTCGGAGCGAACTATCGTTATTCGGCCGCAATCACCAGGGAGGAATACAGCAACATGTCACTCTCCGGATTCGTCGGGAAATACTTCAGCAATTCCTACATGAACGTGGTATCGTCGTTCGTCAGCGAGGAGAAGATCACACTCGACGAGCTGAAGCAACTAATCCACCAAATCGAGGAGGGCGAACGATGACCACATTCCTGTACTACGACCTGAAGGCCGCCGTCCTGATAGCGGTGTTCTACATCTTCTACAGGCTCTTGCTCTCCAAAGAGACATTCCATCGCATGAACCGCATCGTCCTGCTATCCACGGCGCTGCTCTCCTTCATACTGCCGCTCTGCATCATCACCACCCACCGCACCGAGGTCATCGCAGGCGCGAGTCCCGTCATCGAGGTGCTCGAAGGTGCGCCGGCTGTCGTCCCAGGCGAAGAGCAGGCGGCGCTACCATGGTGGCTGACCGCCATAGTGACGGCATACCTGGCCGGCGTCGCGGTTGTCATAACCAAAATCCTGATTTCCCTCGTCAGTATCCTACGTCTCATCCGCAGTGCACAGGATGTGCGTGAGTACAAGGGAAGTCACCTCATCATACGTGACACGAAATCCGCCTCGTTCAGTTGGATGAACTACATCATCATCGGCCGAAACGACTATGAACAGGGCATTGAGGAAATCCTTGACCACGAGAAGGCACACATCGGCCTTCGTCATTCGTGGGACCTACTGCTGGTTGACTTGATATCGGCCGTCCAGTGGTTCAATCCCACAATCTGGATGCTCCGCTCCGACCTACGTGCCATCCATGAGTACGAGGCCGACGAGGCAGTCCTCCTCAACGGCGCCGACGTCAGGCATTACCAGTACCTGCTGGTAAGCAAGGCAATGGCGGAAAGTGGTTTCAGCATCACAAACCAATTCAATCACAGTAACCTAAAATCCAGAATCAACATGATGACAAACAAGAAATCGCACACAAGCAGTGCCCTCAAGGCACTCTACATCCTGCCCATAGTAGGCGTCAGTCTCGCAGTATCAGCCGAGACCATAGTGGATTACGAGTACACCATCTCGGCAGAGCCCATCGTGACGGTCGGGAAGCAGACACCGGACCCTGCCACGTCTCAGACTCGGCAGACAGAACACAAGACCACGACCGCAGAAGCCGCGCCAGTGGAAGCGGCAGAGACGGACATCGCCACCGATGACATCAGGAATGCAGGTAAGGAACAGCCGCTCAACGTCGTGAACGACAAGACTCTTCCTGATAGTCTCATCGTCGGCAAGGTCAGCCACCAAGACAACGACAGCGACGAGGTGTTCCTCGCCGTAGAGCAGATGCCGGAGTTCAAGGGAGGAATGATGGGGCTTATGGAGCACATGAGACAGAGCCTGAGATACCCTGACCTCGCTAAACGTCTTGGTCTGCAAGGGCGTGTCATTGTTCAGTTCACCATCGGCAAGCAAGGCGACGTATATGATGTGAGAATAGCGAGGACGGCCCTTCCCGAGAATCCCGAGTCCTACGAAGCCCCTGAGGGCGTGACATTGCCGCCTGCCGGGCAGACGCCGGAGCAGTACCGTGCCGACTACAACACCGCCAACCAGCAGTTCAGCGAGGAGGCCATCCGGTGCCTCAAGTCCACAAGTGGCCTCTGGACACCAGGAAAGCAACGAGGGGAGCCGGTCAACGTCAAATACACCATTCCTATCATGTTCCGACTGCAATAGACGGATGAACGCGCCGGTTATCACAACCGGCAACCAGAATACCCCCTGGCTCCACCACCCACGAAGTAGTGCCGCCAGGGGTTTTCCGTACCCCCAAGCATCCCCCTTCCACCACCACCCACCGACCAAAGACCTTCCCCCGCCCCCAATCCGTCCTCCGCCCGCCCCCCGCCCACCCCCCCCGCCCCGCCCGGGTTTGACCGCCCGTCAACCC
>JAKSJE010000031.1 GCA_024398405.1 Bacteroidaceae bacterium | reverse complement strand
ACACCCATAGTTTGTTAATTATTTATTTTTGCGGGGAATTAATAGAACACCCCTTTACAAAAAACTTTTGGCAGTCTCCGTTATTTTTGCTAAATTTGCGTGGTTTTTGCGGAGGGAATCACCGCACAATGGTTGTTAACGAAAAAAAACATTCGAAATATAATAAAAACGCATCTTTTACGTTTATTTAATATAACGTTAGGGATCATACGAGAAATGGCGACATACTCTACTGACATAAAGGACGGGATGAACTCACTTGAGCGAGGTGTGAAACGCACCTTCGACATCGTAGGAGCCTTGTTGGGACTGATTATCACCTCACCCGTCTTCCTCATCATCACAATAATGCAGAAGCGCGAGGGTGAAGGTCCTGTGCTATTCCGTCAGGAGCGCATAGGGAAGTGCGGCAAACCTTTCATCATATATAAGTTCCGCACGATGCGTACAGAAGCAGAGGCCAATGGTCCGCAACTCGCGCAGGAGGAAGACGACAGGCTCACGGAACTCGGGAAACGCCTCAGGGCTCATCACCTCGACGAGCTGCCGCAGATATGGAACGTGCTGAAGGGGGACATGTCATTCGTAGGGTACAGACCCGAGAGAGCATACTTCATCAAGAAGATAATGGAAGTCAGACCTGACTATGCGGAGTTGTACGCGTGCAGACCGGGAGTCACCTCTGACGCCACGCTGCACAATGGCTACACCGACACCATGGAGAAGATGGTGAAACGCCTTGACATGGACCTGAACTACCTAAAGACCAGAAGCCTTTGGGTTGACATCAAAATCATCGCTGAGACTTTCTGCTCCATCATAGGCGGAAAGTTGTTCTAGCCGGTCAACAGCCGAGATATGGAGCGTCTGTCTCGTCGTTCATCAGTCGAAGAGACATCCGACACGTGATTGCGAGTCAGAGGAAATGAGATAAGGGGTGTTCCATTAATCCCCCGCGAAAATAAAAACTTACGAGTTATGGGTGCGTATTGCTATTTTGATGCTTTCGGCTTTCTCTTTGCATCTTGCCGTCCTTCATTCAGCCACGATGCTCGCATCAACCACGCCCCTGAGCGTTATCCCTTGTCCACCCCCCACGCAGCAGTCCACCCGGACAAACAGAGAAACCACAAGTAATGAACTAATAGAACCCACTTAAAGTCAAAATCGCCTAATATGGAATCAATAGGACACCTCATCACCAAACTATATATGAAACGTACCTCATTGTTGTTCTCACTGGTAATGTGCCTATGTAGTTTCCCGACAGGAGCATTCGGCCAGTCCATGTCAGATGACCAAGTCATTAAATTCGTCACCGATCGCCAGCAGGCCGGCGACGATCAGGCAGCCATCATCTCAAAGCTCCTCCAGCGAGGTGTCACGATTCAGCAAATCCAGAAAATCCGCAAGAAATACGAGGCAGAGCAAGAGCAGCTCGGTGCCATAGACATCACAGGCAAAAGCAAGGGCGTGACGAAAACCCGCAAGCGCACCCAGAAGCAGATGGATGGCGAAGACTTGCAGATGCGTGACAACTACATGCTCCGCAGCACGGTAAGAGGCTCAAAAGGCATGGACAACTACTCCCCGAACGACAAGAGCCGCCTGATGGGCGACGAGATGGGATTCCTCGACATAGACTCCCTGCTCTACTACAAGGACATGTTCAAGGAAGAGACACAGGTGTTCGGAAGGAACATATTCAACAACCCCCGTCTGACCTTCGAGCCCAACATGAACATGGCCACCCCGGGCAACTACCGCCTTGGCGCCGGCGACAATGTCATCATCGACATCTGGGGGGCTTCGCAAGAGACTTTCGAAGGCGAGATATCGCCCGATGGGACGGTGACGATAGACGGAGTCGGTCCGATCAGTCTCAACGGGATGACGGTGGCCCAGGCGAACGCCGCCCTGAAGAACAGACTCGGGAACATCTACGCGGACTCCCAGATTCAGATGACCCTGGGTTCGACGAGAACCATACAGGTACAGGTGATGGGTGAAGTAACCGCGCCCGGCACATACACACTCAGCGCACTCAGTTCCTCATTCAATGCCCTGTACATGGCCGGCGGAATCAGCGACATAGGCACGCTCAGAGATATCAAGGTGTATAGGAACGGGAAAGAGGTCGCGTCGATAGACGTCTATGATTACATCCTGAACGGAAACATCAAGGGCGACATCAGACTTCAAGACAACGACATCATCGTGGTAGGTCCATACGATGCCTTAGTCAGGATAGACGGAAAGGTGAAACGCCCTATGTTCTACGAGATGAAGAACGGCGAGAGCCTGAAGACGATCCTCAGCTATAGCGGAGGCTTCGCCGGCGACGCCTACAGGAAGAGCGTAAGGGTCATCCGCAAAGGAGGCAACGGCTCAGAATACTCCATCCACACGGTTGGAGAATTCGAGACCGGGACCTTCTCCCTTCAGGATGCGGACTCAATCTACGTGGACTCCGTAATAGCCCGTTTCAGTAACATGGCAGAGATACGCGGTGCGGTATTCCATCCGGGAATGTACGAGATAGGCAACGACATCAGCAGTGTGCGTGAGCTCGTCGAGGCCTCAGACGGAGTTGTGGAAGGAGCATTCCTCAACAGGGCCGTGATGCATCGCCAGAAAGACGACCTGAGCCTTGAGGTGGTGTCAGTCAATCTGAAAGGCATTCTCGACGGCACCTCCCCCGACATCATGCTGAAGAAAAACGATGTGTTGTTCGTGCCGAGCAAGACGGACCAGCTGACGGAACAAACCTTGAAAATCAGCGGAGAGGTGATTTACCCCGGAATATACCAGTATGCCTCAAACACCACCCTTGAGGACCTCGTGCTCCAGGCCGGCGGGCTCACCAACGAAGCCTCCACGGCCAAGGTCGATGTGTTCAGGAGAATATACGACTCATCCGCACTCGTATCATCCGACACCATCAGCCGGACATACTCCTTCGCCCTCAAGGACGGCTTCGTGACAGACGGCGAGCAAGGGTTCACACTCATGCCGTTCGATGAGATAGTGGTGCGCAAAAGTCCTTCATCGTCAGAACTCCAGTCAGTCACCATCACCGGCTCCGTGAACTTCTCCGGAAGCTACACCATGACATCCAAGAACTACAAGCTCAGCGACCTCGTCGAAGCAGCCGGTGGGCTCACTGACCTGGCATACGCGAAGGGCGCACGTCTTGAGCGCACGATGACAGAAGAAGAGAGAAAGCAGAGAGAGATCAGCCTCAGAAGCCAGCAAATCGCACTCTACGAGAGCAGCCTCTCAGCCGACAAGAGTTTCGACCTCAACCGCGCGGACAGCCTGCTCAGCATGAAACTCGACGTAGGCAACACCTACCCGGTGGCCATCAACCTGGAGGAGGCAATGAAAAACCCAGGAGGCAATGAAGACATAGCATTGCGTGAGTATGACAGGCTCATCGTCCCTCAGTATTCGAGCACGGTGAAGATCAGCGGAGAGGTGATGTACCCTATCTCCATGAACTACAGGGAAGGAGAATCCCTCAGTTACTACATAAAGAGAGCCGGCGGCTATGCCAACAAAGCGAGGAAGAGCCGAGTCTATGCCATCTACATGAACGGTTCCGTGGAACTTATCAACAAGCGCTCCAGCAAAGCCATCCAGCCAGGCTGCGAGATCGTAGTTCCGACGAAGGACAACAAAGAGAAAATCAGCACCACGGAATGGATGAGCATGGGTACGACAGCGGCATCCATCAGCACCATGATGGTCTCAATCGCCAATTTGCTTAAATAATCCAGCCATGAACGAATCAAACCTCAATCATAAGCCAGAGAACGGGACAGAGAGAAACGACACTTCCCTTCCCAGCCCAGGCACCGGCAGCCGTAAGATCATAGACCTCACCAAGGCAGGCACCAAACTCTGGAGGAGCAAGAAAGTCTTCCTCAAGGTATGGTCGGTCGTGTTCGTCCTTTCCTGCATCTGGATTTTGCCACAGCCGCGATATTACACCTGCGACGTGTCCCTTGCGCCGGAGTCAACGGAGTCAGCCCTGTCAGGCGGCGGGTTGTCATCAATCGCCTCCTCATTCGGCATCAACCTCGGAGCGATCAACAACCAGGACGCTATATACCCATTGCTCTATCCGGACCTGTTCGAGTCGCCGGAATTCATCGTCAGCCTGATGGACATCCATGTGAGGACGCAAGACGACAAAGTGGACACCGACTACTACACCTATCTGCGGAAGCACCAGAAGCAGAACATTCTTACGAGACCATTCAACCAGGCCATGAGGTGGTTGAGAAACCAGTTCAGCAAGAAAAAGGGGAAAGCATCAGGCACGCCGGACAAACTGGACCCATTCCAGATGTCGGAAGATGACTATATGCTTTTCCAAGAAGTGATGAAGAACATACTTTGCGCCCATGACAAGAAGACAGACGTCATCACCATCACCGTCAAGGACCAGGACCCCCTTATCTGCGCATCGATGGCAGACTCTGTGATGCGGCGCCTGCAGGATTTCATCATCAGATACCGCACCAGCAAAGCCAGACTTGACGTGAGCTATTATCAGCATCTTGCTGACAGCACGAAACTGGAGTACGACAAGAGCGCTGAGAAATACTCAAAATACTGTGATTCCCACAAAGACATAATCCTGCAGTCATCAATCCAGCAGCGCGACGAGATGGAGATGGACATGTCACTGAAGTGGAACACCTATTCAGCCATGCTGACGCAGCTGCAAGCCATGAAGGCAAAAGTGCAGGAAAGGACACCGGCATTCACCACGTTGAAATCCAGCACCGTCCCTATCAAGCCAGCAGGTCCGAAACGAATGATTTTCGTATTGGGAATGTTAATCATCGCAACGGTCATCACCTCACTATGGTTGCTCAGGAAAGATCTGTTCTCGTAGTCCGTGTTCTCAGTTGATATGTAACTGCATCAGCAAACTCAAATTGCCAATAAGTGTTCATCATAGACTATATTGTAAAGCGATACCATTTATCCGACACTAAGAGGAAAGTGTTCTCTAATGTATTCTGGGCAGTGTTGAGTAAATGCGTCAATTTGCTGGGAGTACTTATCGTCGGTATTTTCGTGGCGCGCTATCTTGGAGAAGAGCAATACGGGCTGATGAACTACGTAATGAGCTATGTCGCCATATTCCAGGTCCTGGCAGACTTCGGGCTTGACAACATCCAGATAAGGGAAGAAGCCAAAGACATAAGCAAGAAAGACGTGCTGATAGGTACGACACTCATCCTGAAACTGATGTTCGCCCTTGCGGCGATTACGCTCATCGCCATCACCACATTCATATTTGAATCAGACAGCACAACACAGTGGCTCGTCATGCTCTACTCCTCAAGTGTCATCCTGAACACCACATGGGTTTTCCGGAATCATTTCACATCCATCGTATGGAACGAGTATATCGTAAAGACTGAGATATCCAGGACCATAATCGGAGCATTAGTGAAAGTCCTGCTGCTCTATACGCACGCGAGTCTGACATGGTTCGTCGCGTCGTTGGTATTCGACGCAATGCTGCTGGCCTCTGGCTACACCCTCTCCTACTCCAGGAAGGTCAGCAGTGTGACCCACTGCAGATTCGACAAAGGCATAGCCAAGGAACTCGTGAGACAATCGTTTCCGCTGTTGTTGTCAGGAGCCGCAATCGTGATATACTGCAAGATAGACCAGGTGATGATAGCGAAGCTGTTGAACAACGCCCAACTTGGCATATACTCAGTCGCAATACAGTTCACCAATGTGCTGATATTCGTCCCGACCATCATCTCGCAGACCATCGCCCCCGTGCTCGTCAGAGTGAGGGCGACAGACGAACAGAGGTATCAGATGCTGGCATCCCAGTTCATGGACGCCACCATCTGGATTTGCGTCATCATAGCGGTTGTCATAAGCCTGCTGTCGTATCCACTTGTGCTTCTCACATTCGGAGCAGCCTACATCCATGCAGCGCCAATCCTTGCGGTCATGGCATTCAAGGTAATCGGAGACGCATTGTCACAGACGTCAGGACAATTGATGATTATCGAGGGCATCCAGAAGTACGCATCCATCAGGAACTGTATCGGATGTCTCGTCTGCGTGATACTGAACCTGCTCCTTCTCGAAAGATACGGAACAATCGGAGCGGCCTTCATATCAATAATCACAATAGTATCATCCGGATTCCTCGCCAATCTCCTCATACCACGATACCGCCATATCTTCCTGCTTCAAGCCAAGACACTCTGCATCGGTTGGGTGAGAGTCTGGAAAATCCGTTTCGTAAACAATCAATAGTCACATAAGGATGTCATCCAAAGAGTTCATAGAGAAAGTATTCCTCAGGCTTCCGACCAGTGTCATACTGCTGGTGGAGGTCTTGCGGTACTGGCAAAGGCTGTGCCGCTACAATGCCTCTTTCCATACTGACGACGATATGCGCAAGATGCAATACACGTTGCTTCGGGAGAACCATGTGATTGAGAAAGGCATGTCGATGAAGACCACCCGCAAGGGATTCGGCCAGATGAAAGTCAGGAATCTCATTGAGCGGCTCTCTAAATATGCCGACCACTATACCGAGGAGGACAGGGAGTTCCTCAGATATCCATTGTGCACGATTGCCTCATATATCGCCTTCCAGAAGAACGACGGTGTTGACATGCAGGACATAGAAGAAGCCTTTGAGGCTCTTCGCGCAAAGACCAGGTTCGGCCTGAGCGAGCTCAACATCAGTTCCGGCATCGCATCCCACCGAAGAGAGGAGCTAACCCAAGCCGCCCTGGGCGATTTCCGCTCCCTGCTTAACAGCCGGCATTCCATCAGGTACTTCAGAGACGAATTGCCATCAACTGACACGATAGAGAAGGCCTTATCGCTGGCCTCGCGCACACCCTCCGCATGCAACAGGCAGGCATGGCACACACACGTTTATTTCGGGGCCGAGGCGCACAGGCTTCTCAAAAAGCAGGGAGGGTGCAATGGGTTCGCGGAAGACATCCCATGTTGCATTGTCGTGACATCGGACATGAAGGGCTTCCTCAGTTACGAGCCGTTCCAGTGCTATGTGGATGGAGGACTATATGCCCAGAACCTCATCAACGCCCTAAACTACGTAGGCCTCGGCACGATACCACTCTCGTGCGGGTTCCTCACCTACAGGCTACTGAGAATCCAGAAACAGTTCGGCATCCCCGAGAACGAGGCGATGGTGGTCATGATAGGGACCGGTCACATGTGCGATGAGATGAAGATAGCGGAGTCAACCAGGAAACCGCTCTCCTACACCAATACATTTCATACAAATCAATAATCCCGCATGCACTTCATACCTGTCATATACTTCTCAGCCTTGTCGTATTACCTATGGCGGCGTCATCGCAGTTTTGACATTGCTTTCTACATGACCGCGCTGTTCACCTTCACATCCGCTTGCGCCGCGATCATGGTCGAGCATGGCATCATGCAAGGTAACGGAGGAGTGTTGTTTGACGGTTGGGAACCAGACCTCGACTTCATACCAACGGTATTGTACTGCACGCTCGTCACGATAACCATCCTGCCATTCACGACCGTCCATACAGATAAGCTCGAGACCATCACGAATAATCACAAATACCTGCTCTTGGCATTTGCCGTCTTCATAGTGCTGCAAGGGCTGCTGATGTACTACATCGTCGGCTCCACAATCTCCGACATACTCAACGGAGACTTCAAGGAGCTGAAGAACGCAGGCTACGCCGGAGAGGCCACCCCGGCTGATGTCAAAATGCTGTCAATGTCGTTGCCGTTCAGGATTATGTTCTACCTGAGTTACATGACGACTTTCGGGCTGCCGCTGTTCTTCTACTATTCATGCATCGAACGCCGGCCGCTATGGCTGACATTTCCCCTTCTCGCAGCATCAGTGAGCCCTATACTCCGTGGAATAATGTCAGCCGACAGGACGGAAATCATATACTACGGACTGATGTTCATCTTCTGCCTCGTCTTTTTCAGGAAGAAAATGACTAAAGCGTTCAAATGGTTCCTTGCGATGGTGACGATACCAGTCGCACTGGTTGGAGTATTCTACATCATCTCCGTCTCCGTAGCGCGATTCGACGAGAATGACGAAGGAGCAAGCGGCAGCATGCTGGAATACGCTGGCCAGTCGTATGTGAATTTCTGCTTTTTCTACAAACATCATGACGAGAATCTATTCTATTTCGAAAGAGAGTTGCCTATCACATTGCTTGTGGTGAACAAGTCACAATACACCGACACGAAAGAAGAGCGCACGGCAAAGGAGGGTTTCTTCATCGGAGTGTTTGCATCCCACGTAGGCTCCTGGCTTCTGGACACAGGAGTGGTCGGCGCATCGGTTATCAGTTGTCTTTTCGCCTTGTTGTGCGTGGCGGTAATCAGATATTACGGGCGACGAGTATTCGACGTGTCCGAATTCCTCATGCTGTTCATACTCGCAAGCGTGCCTCTGTTCGGAGTGTTCTATTATAGATTCTACAATCCGAACATCGCACTGCAGTACTTGATTGCCGGATTCCTTTTCCTATTCTCAAAGATAAAGATAGTCTGGTCGTCTTTGGGCGACAAAGGAGAGAACAACGGCACAACGGATATGGTGGGTCCTATGGATTCACCGAATAAAGAACACACATATACATTGAGCCAACCATAAATGACAAGAGATGATGAAGTACTTCCTACCTTTACATTATGACGGTGGCAACAGAGGGTGCGAGGCCATCACGAAAGGCACGGCTGTCCTTCTCGGGCAGAAGCCGGAGAATATTGTCGCCTATTGTCGCGATATGGACCTGGACAGGAAACTCGGGGTGGACAAATACGCAACCCTTGTTCCGTATGAGCGCAAGTCGTATCTTATCGACCGCATACTGGCTGCTCTGAACAAGTTTTTCCATACCAACACAACCTTGAGATGGCGTTTGCTATACCTTTTCCGTAGTTTCATGAAGCAGATGTCACGTGACGACATCATGCTTTCCACAGGCGGAGACATGATGTGTTATGGGAACAATGAGATAATATACACAAACGACCACGCTCATAAGAAGGGAATCAAGACAATCCTATGGGGCTGTTCCATGGGGCCGGAGAACCTCACGCCCGAGAAGAAGAAGACGCTTTTCAACTATTCACTGATATACGCACGCGAATCCCTCACATCCGATTTCCTCAAGCAATTGGGACTGAAGAACGTCTGCCTATGCCCCGACCCTGCCTTCGTCCTGGAAGCGGAAGAGTGCCAACTGCCTGAGGTTCTCGCCAGAAACGAGACAGTCGGGCTCAATCTCAGCAGTTTCGTGATGAAAGGCACGAGCCTTGACTCCGATTTCGGAGAGGAAGTCGTATCGCTGATCAACCACATCATGAGGGAAACCACCATGAGCATACTACTGATTCCACATGTCACGTGGACTCTCGGAGACGAGAACCAGGATGACAGGCAAATCGCCGATATCATATATAGCAAATATAAGGAGTCGGGCAGAGTGGACGTTCTTGACATCAGCGGCATGAACTATTGCAACATCCGGTACGCCATCTCCAAGTGCCGTCTCTTCATCGGAGCAAGAACACACTCGGTCATTTCCGCTTATTCCATGTGCGTCCCGACTATCGCACTGGGATACTCAATCAAGTCCAAGGGAATCGCGAAAGACCTCGGACTGGCAGACCTGTTGGTAGTAGAGAGCAGACAAGTCACCAAAGGCAGGCTGACGGAGAGTTTCAGATATCTGTCGCGAAACGAAGCCTGCATCAGGTCGCATCTGGAAAAGACAATACCTGCATACATAGCAAGTTCATATAACATAAGAGATCACATCTCAAGACTCTGACCAAACCACCTTAAGGTGGGTTCTATAAATTCACCGAATAATACAAATTTATCAAACATGGGTGACATAATTCTTTTCAGCGCTTTTGGCTTTGTTCCGGCATCTTGCTGTTTGTCAGTCAGTCATGATGCCCGCATCAATCCTTCCTTCCGCACAGCAATCTGCTCGGAACAAACCTCAAAATCGCCAGAAATGAATTTATAGAACCCACCTTAACTATCAAATCAGACAATGAATGCAAGAATCATAGCACTGTACTTACCTCAGTTCCATCCGATACCAGAGAATAACAGATGGTGGGGTCCCGGATTCACTGAGTGGACCAATGTAGCGAAGGCGAAGCCACTGTTCAGGGGACATATACAGCCGAAAATCCCTGCCGACCTCGGGTTCTACGACCTGCGCCTGCCGGAAATCAGGGAGCAGCAGGCAAAGATGGCGCGCGAGGCTGGCGTCGAAGGATTCTGCGTCTATCACTACTGGTTCGGAGGCAAGCAACTTCTCGAACGTCCATTTAACGAAGTCCTCGCAAGCGGCAAGCCAGACTTCCCGTTCTGTCTGTGCTGGGCAAATCACACATGGAGCAACAAGACATGGAATCGCACATCACACATGCACAGGGACACCACGCTCATGGAGCAGATATATCCCGGCCACGAAGACGATGTCAACCACTTCATGTCCCTGCTACCGGCCTTCAGGGATGAGAGATACATGAAAATAGACGGAAAGCCCATTTTCTTCCTGTACGAGCCGATACACCATCCACATGTCAGCGAGTGGATTTCCTGCTGGCGCGAATTAGCAGAGGAGAACGGACTCCCAGGATTGTACCTGATAGGCATGACACAGAACACCCTGACACTGAAGAGAGGCTGTGACGGGAGCCTACATCGTGTGTTGCCCGACGTAAGAAGCTCAAAGGAAATCTATCAGGAGACCCTGGACATGGGATTCGATGCGGTGAACTCCATCGGGATGCGGCGCGGAGAGATGCTGAGCGAAGGCAGGATGCTCAATCTGGCCAAGACCGTACTCAGGAAGGCCGGATTTCCTGTCGGCAAGTATTTCGACTACGCCAAGACAGTAAAGGGTTTCTTCGCCCCTGAGGACAGGTGGGAGAATGTGTTTCCCACAATCATCCCACAGTGGGACAGAAGTCCGAGGGCAGGACATTATGACGGAATATACCAGGGGGCTACTCCTGAGAAATTCCGCAAACACATCTTAGACGCATTGGACATAGTCAAGGACAAAGACGAAGAGCATCGCGTCATCGTGCTTAAATCATGGAACGAGTGGGGAGAAGGGAACTATGTTGAGCCCGACCAGGACTTCGGACATGGTTGGTTGGATGCGATCAGGCTGAGCCTGGCTGAAGAGCAGAGTCCGCTGCATGATATGGGCGAGAAGAAATGAATTTCATAGAACCCACCAAATCACATACATCACATGAGAAAGATAATGCTAATATTCGGAACGCGTCCAGAAGCGATTAAGATGTGTCCGTTGGTCAAGGAGTTTCAGAAACATCCAGATATATTCGAGACCGTCGTCTGTGTGACGGGGCAGCACCGCGAGATGCTCGATCAGGTGCTGCGGATATTCGACGTTCGTCCCGACTACGACCTCAACATAATGAAACAGGGGCAGGATCTGTATGACATAACAGCCCGAGTGCTCACGGGCATGCGCGATGTCTTCAAGGCATACCGCCCCGACGTGGTCCTCGTACATGGCGACACCACCACATCCACAGCCAGTGCCATAGCGGCGTTCTACGCTCAGATTCCGGTAGGACATGTTGAAGCCGGACTTCGCACCCACAACATACTATCACCGTGGCCGGAGGAGATGAATCGTCAGATCACAGGCCGCATCGCCGCCTACAACTTCTCCCCCACCCCATTGTCAGAAAGCAACCTCAAGACCGAGAACGCTCAAGGCAGCATCCATGTCACCGGAAACACAGTCATTGACGCACTTCACATGGTCGTTGACAAACTGAGAAACGACGAAGCGCTCAGGGCTGAGCAGGATGCAGTACTGCTTTCGGCCGGCTATGATGTCAGCCGCCTTGCTGGTGGGAAGAGGCTTGTCTTGATCACGGGGCATCGCAGGGAGAACTTCGGCGACGGGTTCATACGGATGGTGACAGCGATGAAAGACCTATCAGAGAAATACGAGGATGTCGATTTCGTATATCCGATGCATCTCAACCCAAATGTCCGGAGACCGATTCATGAAGTCTTCGGGGAAGACCTGACACGTCCCAACTTCTTCTTCATCGAGCCACTTCAGTACCTTGAGTTCGTACATCTGATGAGCAAAGCCCACATCGTACTCACCGACTCAGGGGGGATACAGGAAGAGGCTCCTGGTCTCGGGAAGCCAGTACTTGTGATGCGTGACACGACCGAACGCCCTGAGGCTCTGGCAAGCGGAACGGTGCACCTCGTCGGTACGGACTACGACAAAATCATGAACGAGGTCAGCATCTTACTTGATGACCCATCCGCCTACGAGGCCATGAGCAAGGCGGTGAATCCTTATGGCGACGGTCATGCATGCGAAAGAATCGTTGATGTATTATCCAAGGAGGTGTTTCAATGAAGATCACTCTGATAGACTGCTCACTACCTATCAACACCCGTAATGAGAAACTGCTGAGATCATTCTCCAAATACGTCCCGGAAGCCGAGCTCCACGTAATCACTTGGTCCCGTGAGAACAAGAAGGTCGTCTGCGACTCACTGCCAGAAGTCGAGTTCCATGTTTACGAGAAAGCGTCACCACTTCAGAATCTCAAAAAGAAGTTTGTGAACATGTTCGGGTTCAAGAGGTTCATCGGCCGGCAACTGAAGACCATCAACCCTGACATAGTAATCGCCTCGCACTGGAGCAATCTCATTCTCACTTCCGGATATATCCGCCACGGGCAGAAACTCATATACGAGAATCTCGACGTGCCTACAGAGAGCTTCATCATCCGCAAACTGACGGAGTTCTTCGAGCGGATATCGCTCCGACGGACAGATTTCATCATCTACGCGTCACGCTTCTTTGAGCCGCTCTACCCGAAACGGATTCCTCATTTCGTCCTCGAGAACAAGCCCATGTTCGGAGTGTGCCCATTTGAGCCGACTCCGGTAGCAGATACGCTCAGAGTCGCCTATCTGGGTGTAGTCAGGTATCTTCCGATACTACAGAACCTTGTCGATGCCGTAAGGGGGGACGATAGGATTGAACTCGTATTCCACGGAAACGGTGCCGCCCTTGAGGCTATTGAACAATATTCCAGTGGCTGCACCAACATAACCTTCACGGGACGTTATTCATACCAAGACATCATCGGCCTGTACCAGAAAGCGGACATCGTCTGGGCTGCCTATCCTAACCATGACTACAATGTGGTGTATGCCATATCAAACAAATTCCATGAGTCGCTTTTCGTAGGTGTTCCCTGCATATACTCCTCACGGACAAAACTCGCGGACTTCGCTGTGGAGCACAACATCGGACTCGAGGTCGATCCCTATAGCAAGCAGTCCATTTCCGACCTTTTCTCAAGGATTCTTTCAGGTGAGACGGACATCGCAGCCATCAGGCGGAGCATGACCGAGTTCCAGAAGTATGAGACCACCTGGGACGAAGACTTCATAGAACTCCTGAAACTGATAATCCCGAATCGACCATTTGCGTTATGATGGTGGCCGATCCGGGATAATGGTGTCTTGACGAGTCTGATGTGATGAGCGCAGTCAGATAATAAGTTTCTGGATTCCCTTGATGGCGTAGTGGATATAGTAGTATATGCTGCTATGCCACGGAAGATGCTCGACGTTGCGATAGATGTACCATTGCCAAGGAAGCAACTTGAACTTATGGGATGACACAGAAGACTTACCTATTCGGTAATACCCCGTAATGGTGTTTGTATTCTGTGCGACGAAACCTTTTTTCAGAATCGAGAGCCAAAGGGCATAGTCTTCGTGATGTATGTTCTGATATAGCACCTTGCCTACTTTCTTACGGTCGTAGATACCAGTAAGATTCCCTATGACATTGCTTTTCAGGAGGTCTTCGTAATCAACGAACTGAGGAGCCCTCACCACCCGTCTGTTGCGCCGGCCGAGGACATCTATCTTCTCATAGTTTGAATACACTATGGCGGTTTTCAGGTTACGGAACAATGGCAGTTGTTCCTCGAGTTTCGTCGAGACCCAGACATCGTCGCTATCAAGGAAAGCGATGTACCTACCCTGCGCTGTCTGGATTCCCAGGTTACGCGGAGCTGAAGGCATGCCGACACATTGGATATTGTTGAGAAGGGTGATACGCGTATCCCTGTTACAGAACTCCTTGATGATATCAATCGTATTATCTGTTGAGGCATCATTGACCACAAGCAACTCCCAGTGCTTGTAAGTCTGCGCAATCACCGACTCAATCGCCTCACGTATGAACTCAGCAGCATTGTGAGCCGGCATGATAATAGAGACTAACCTATCCTCCATGTTATCCGCCGGCTGACTGCTTGAAAACCGATATGTAAATGCTATGAATCCTACTACTTCGCATAGCTGACGGCACGGGTCTCACGGATTACCGTAATCTTAACCTGCCCAGGGTAAGTCATCTCGTCCTGAATCTTCTTGGCGATATCAGCACTCAGGATATCAAGGTCAGCATCGCTGATTTGATCCGCTCCGACGATGACACGCAGTTCCCTGCCGGCCTGGATGGCGTAAGTCTTGGTTACGCCCTGATAGCCCATAGCCAGTTGCTCCAGGTCATGAAGACGTTTTATGTACGCCTCAACTATTTCCCGTCTCGCTCCCGGGCGCGCGCCGCTGATGGCGTCGCAGACCTGAACGATCGGAGCGAGGAGAGTGGTCATCTCTATCTCATCATGGTGAGCGCCGATGGCATTGCAGATATCTGGCTTCTCTTTGCACTGCTCTGCCAGTTTAGCGCCATAGAGTGCATGCGGAGTCTCGGGATCCTCGTCAGGCACCTTACCAATATCGTGCAGCAGACCTGCCCTGCGTGCCTTCTTAGGATTCAGACCGAGTTCAGCGGCCATGACGGCACAGAGGTTAGCGGTCTCCCTCGCATGCTGGAGGAGGTTCTGTCCGTATGAGGAACGATATTTCATCTTACCGATGATTCTTATGAGTTCAGGATGCAGACCATGAATGCCCATGTCTATGGCAGTGCGCTTGCCCGTCTCTATGATTTCCTCCTCGACCTGTCTCTTCACTTTCGCCACCACTTCTTCTATCCTTGCGGGATGGATACGTCCGTCAGCCACGAGCTGATGCAGAGCCAGACGACAGATTTCCCTCCTGACAGGGTCGAATGCGCTGATGACGATGGCCTCCGGTGTATCGTCGACGACGAGTTCGGTACCTGTAGCGGCCTCCAGAGCGCGGATGTTCCTGCCCTCACGACCTATGACACGTCCTTTCACCTCGTCACTGTCTATATGGAACACTGACACCGAGTTCTCTATCGCTGTTTCGGAAGCGACTCTCTGGATGCTCTGAATGATAATCCGCTTCGCCTCCTTGTTCGCTGTCATCTTTGCGTCATCGACGATTTCGTTGACATACTGCTGAGCCTGCGTCTTCGCCTCGTCCTTGATGGATTCAATCAGGTTGTTCTTCGCCTCCTCGGCGGAAAGTCCGCTGATAGTCTCCAGACGTGCACGCTCCTCAGCCTGCAAGGAGTCGAGTTCCTGCTTTTTCCTCTCAAGGTTCTGCTTCTGGGCCTCGATGCTCTGACGACCGCTGTCCAGTTCCTGTTTCTTATGAGCCAGTTCCTCCTGACGCTGGTTCAGCACTGCCTCCCGTTGTTTCAGTTTGCTCTCTGCCTGCTGGAGTTTTGAGTTTCTCTGCTGGACCTCACGATCCAGTTCGCTCTTCTTCGCCTGGAATTTCTCCTTCACCTCACGAAGTTTCTCACCTTTGATTTTCTCTGCGTCCTTCTCGGCCTTCGCCACGGACTTTTGGTACTCTTGTTTCAGTACATAGCGGAAAATCGCATAACCTATGCCGATTCCCACCAGTAAAGCAACACCAGAAATTATAAAATCCATTTCCTTTTCTAATTGTTATTAATTGGTTAATATCTCCGCACGCTCAGTCCGTCCACATCCCCCGACAGATGCAGCCGGCAAGCGTGCAGTTCTGTTTCACTGAATAGTCAAATCCCTATGGCGTCATTTATCTCAGAGCTTAGACCTTCCAAAAGTTCCATAATAGGTCTGATATCCGTCCTCTGTTCCGCCTTCAAGGCATCGACAGTGGTGTTGAGCAACACCATATAATAATAGTACTTCTCGTTAGGCACCGACGGGAATCTGTTTCTCACAGCCTGCAATCTGCTGTTGACCATTGTAGCAGCCTTGCGCACACGTTCCTCGTCCTCCACCGACGCAACGGTCATAGGCAGCGTCGCACCTTCTATGTTCACATTAACCGTCAGTCCTTTCGCCATAGCCACCGTACTTCTATTCGTTATCTGAGCTCAGCAGTCCGATGCATCTGTTCACATCCCTCACAAGCCTCGTAATCCGGTTCTTCGCCTCACGCACGTCATCATCGCTTATCTCGATCATACGAGCAGTTTTCAGACGACGATAGTTCTCCTTGCTCTGATTAAGCTCCGCCTCCACCCTGCTGATGGCATCCTCCTGCTCCGAAAGAGTTCTCCGGAGTTCGTCGTTCTCCTTCAGGACCGACCTGTATTTGAGCAGGAGCACACGAACCTGCGCCTCAAAGGTCTTCAGTTGGCGGCTTTCCTCGTCAGTCATTTTGCGAATTCACTGATTATTTCCGAGAAGCGGAACTGCCAAGTCCTATTTCTTCAGTTTTCTCTCTGCCTTCTCTATGTCGTCCTGAGATGGTTTCGGCTCTTTCTTCGCTAGAATCACCACGTTATAGACATATTCAGCAGCCCATGCCTCACTCAGTCCGAGCATCTTCTGATACCTTCGGAGAGCGAATGCTGTCTTTCGCTGTCCATCGTCCTTCCAGTCCATCTTAGTGAATATGTCGTTCACTGTCTTGTCTGTCATGGTACGCATGGCTTTCCTCAGGAATCCAGGCACACGGAACTTCCACTTCATCATATTGCCCACGAGCATCATGAGATCCTGGCTATAGGCCTGGAACATCACCATGTAGTTCCTTATCTCCGCCTGGTTCTTGCATCCCTTCTTGATGCTCTGGTCAATCTCCTTGAAGAAGTTGTCACTTATGCCGTAAAGGCTCTGGAGCATCTTCTTGCATGCGTTCTTCTCACCGACGCCGAGTTTATTGTTCACAGTCGGCACCTTGAGCGAACGCTTGAAAGCGGCCATATCAGGGAAATAGGTCAGATTGGATATGCCCATAGTACTTGCCAGGACACTCTGGAAATAAACCCGGATCAGTGTCATGAAGTCCTCCATCCCTCCGACGTTGGCCTTGTCCTTCTTCTTGAATAACGATAAAACACCCATATTTGTCATCTCACTATGCGTGCCGCCGCATGGCTAAGCACAAAACTATCTGCAAAGTTAGTAAAATGGCATGAAATAACAAAAAAAACTTACGATTCATGACCGCCACAACCGCATTATCACATATTTCAGCCAATAATGAAGCCCCGATATTTCATGATATACATTTTTTTTCGTAACTTTGTCGCGGTGAATGTATATGTACCAAAACTTGTATGCAAGATTATAGCCAGAACAACATCAGTAACGATAGTCTCGCCGAGACTGAAGAAGAGTCCGGTTTCGACGTGAGGATACTGTGGGTCATACTTCTCAAACACAGATTCTGGTTCCTTGCATCTTTGCTTTTCTGCATCGGAGTCGCTTTCGTGTACCTCCGCTACACCACTCCCATGTACAGCATATCCTCAAAGATACTCATCAAGGAGAAAGACAAGCAAAGAGCCTACAGTTCGTCCATAAGCAACACGTTCCAGGAACTTGGCTTCATGAACAGCAGCAATGGTTTCGACAACGAGCTCGAGGTGCTGAACACGGTCACTCTCAACCAGAAAGCGGTCAGAGCGCTGAAACTCCACACACGCTACTTCACCGACGGGCGTTTCCGCGACCGTGAGATCTACTCCATCTATTCACCTTACCTGGTCGAACTGGACTCGACAGCAGTCGATTCTACCCTCACATCCACCGTCACCATCGTCCTCTCCCCGTCAGGCGAGGAGGTGAGCGCGGAGGTCCGATACGAGAAACTCACCCGCACCATATCAATGAAGTCACTGCCTGAGACCCTGGTCCTGCCTTTCGGAACGATCACCGTGAAGCGGAATGCCTGCTACGGCAAATGGTTGGAAGCCCAGAAGGCATCCGCGCGGATGTCAGGACACGACGCATCCGACATTGAGTGGAAAGGCCGAGTCATCGTCTCCGTCACTCCCCTCAGAGACATGGCATCCAACTACGCGAGTCGTCTCAGCGTGGAGCCCACGTCGAAGACCACCACGGTGGCGGTACTGCGAATCCGTGACAACATTCCACAGCGCGGAGCGGACTACATGCGCAAGCTTGTCGAGATATACAACGCCGAAGCGAACGAGGACAACACCGAAGAGGCCAAACGCACCGCACGGTTCATCCAGTCCCGGCTCAGAATCATCAGCAAGGAGTTGGGCATGACGGAGACCAACCTTGAGTCCTACGAGAAGAGTGCCAACATCGTCGATTTCGCCAATGACACCAAGATGGATGCCTCACAAAGCGCGCAGTATGAGTCACAGATCATCCAGACCGCCACACAGCAGAATCTCATACAGTACCTCGATGACCATGTCAGCCAAGACGGCGACCGTCTCCGGTCCATACCGTCGAACATCGGCATAAGCGACGCCGCCCTCACCTCGACCATCGCGAAGTACAACGAGACGGTCCTTGAGCGCGACCGTCTCCTGCGCTCCGTCCCGGAGTCCAACCCCATGGTACAGCAGCTGACGTCAGAGGCCGAGACCCTCCTCGCCGGCATCAGGTCGTCCATCCGCAACCTCAACCGCCAGCTCCAGGCACAGGTCGCGCGACTCGAAGCCGAGCGCGACAAGTACCGGAGCCGCCTGTCATCAGCCCCGGCCAACAAGCGCGCCCTTGCCGACATAGGCCGCCAGCAGGAGGTCAAAGCCGGCCTGTATATGATGCTGCTACAGAAGAACGAGGAGAATGCAATCACTATGGCATCCGCTGCCTACAAAGCCAAAGTCATAGAAGAGCCTATAGTCTCAGGACCGGTATCCCCTAAAGGCAAACTCATACTCATCATCGCCATCGTCGCAGGCATACTGCTACCTTATCTGATATATTACGTCAACTCCTTCTTCCGCATACGCATAGAGGGCAAGGATGACCTTCAGCGACTCACCGACGTGCCCGTGCTCGGGACAGTCCCGTTCGTCAAGGCGCTGCTGCGAAGCAACCGCACGGTGGTGGTGCAGGAGAACCGCAACAGTCTCATGGTCGAGGTCTATCGCACACTGCGCTCCAACCTCCCGTTCATTCTCAAACCCGACGAGAACGTGCTGCTCTTCACCTCCAGCGTAGCAGGTGAAGGCAAGACCTCCATCGCCTCGAACCTCGGCACGAGCATCGCGTTCACCGGCAAGAAGGTGCTGATTGTCGGACTCGACATACGCAAGCCACGACTCGCCGGACTCTTCGGATTCAGCGACACGGAGGAAGGCATCTCCAGCTATCTCGCCGGCGACCCCGATGACTTCGGACTCCTCGACAGCCTAATCCACAAGACCGACATCAGCGACAACCTCGACATCCTCGCCGCCGGTCCCATACCGCCCAATCCGGCGGAACTGCTGGAGCGTGAGAACCTTGTCAAAGGCATCAACCACCTTCGCGGCAAATACGACTTCATACTGCTGGACACAGCCCCTATCGGTCTCGTGTCAGACACCGTGTCCATCGGGAAATGCGCCAACGCCACACTGTTCATCGTGCGCGCCAACTACTCCCTCAAGTCCGACATGCAGATAGTCAACGACCTCGCCTCTGAGCGCCGGATGCCTAATGTCAACATCATCCTCAACGGCGTCAAGGAGACCGTCGCCGACTATGGACGACATCGCTACGGCTACAAGAGGTACAGCCACGGTTACGGATACGGGTATGGCTACGGATATGGATATGGTGGATACGCCAACGGCAAGACAGAGGAGATATAAGGTATGACAATCGCTGTTGACTTCGATGGGACGATAGTTGAGCACCGATACCCGGAAATCGGTCGCGAACGCCCCTACGCCACTCAGGTCCTGAGGATGCTCATCGCCGAGCGTCACAAACTGATACTCTGGACGATGCGCGACGGCAAGTTGCTCGATGACGCACTCGCATGGTGCAGGGCAAGGGGTGTGGAGTTCTATGCCGTCAACAGCGACTGCTCCGACCGATTCGGCGACGACCGCGACAGACGGCTGTCATGCAAACTCAACGCCGACATCTTCATCGATGACAGGAATATCGGCGGACTGCCGTCATGGACCACCATCTACGAGATCATACACTCCGGCAGGTCTTGGGAGGACATCATCAGCAGGCAAGTCACGGAACGACTCACCGAACCGACACCACCCCAGCCCAGATGGAAGTTCTGGAAAAAATAAACAAGAATAGGAAAACCATATGAAACTAATCAATCTCGCCCTGTCCAACTCCATCGTCGGAGAGTACATGGCACAACTACGTGACAAAAACTTACAGCAGAGCCGCATGCTCTTCCGCCGCAACATCTGCCGGATTGGCAGCATTATGGCATACGAGATCAGCAAGACTCTCCGCTACTCCACCAAGGACATAGTGACCCCATTAGGCATCGCACCGACCGCGACGCCCGATGACGACATCATACTCGCCACCGTCCTGCGCGCCGGACTGCCGTTCCACCAAGGCTTCCTCGATGTCTTCGACAAAGCCGACTGCGCCTTCGTATCCGCCTACCGCTACTACAAGGACGAGAAGCACAAAGAGATCGGAGCATGCTCCGAATACCTCGCGTCATCATGCATCCAGGGAAAGACGCTCATCATCGCCGACCCGATGCTTGCCACCGGCGGAAGCCTCAGGCTCAGCTACGAGGCGCTCCGCACGCACGGCACGCCAGCCACACTGCACCTCTGCTGTGTCATCGCCGCACAGAGGGGCGTGGACTACATACAAGACACATTCTCCGACATACCCGACGCCACACTCTGGTGCGCCGCCATCGACCCCGAACTCAACGAGGACGCCTACATAACACCGGGTTTAGGCGATGCTGGCGACCTTGCCTTCGGAACGAAACTCAGTACTGGAACACACGACTGAACCAAGACCTTATGACCACGATTGTTGTTTACATGCTCATCGCCTTGGCGCTGTCCTTCATGTGCTCAGTGCTCGAAGCCACCATCCTATCCACCCCTATGTCCTTCATCACGTCGCTTGAGGAACAAGGGGTGAAGGGAGCCAAACGCCTGAAGTCCTACAAGACCGACATCGACCGACCTATATCCGCCATACTCATCATCAACACCATAGCCAACACCGTGGGAGCCTCGCTCGTCGGCTCAAGCGCGTCCGAATACGCCGAGGCTGCCGGCTACCAGCACGACATGGCCGTCGGAATCGTATCTGCCGTGTTCACGCTGCTCGTGCTCACATGCGCCGAAATCATACCCAAGACCATCGGCTCTACCTACTGCCGGAGGCTCATCATACCAGCCTCACGCGTCATTCACATCCTCATCATCATCACGTTCCCGCTCGTATGGCTCCTTGAGAGACTCACCGGACTCATAGCCGACAAGTCAAGCCAGGTGTCCGTAAGCCGCGAGGAAGTGTCAGCCATAGTCAACGTGGGCGAGGAGGAAGGCGTCATAGAGAAAGAGGAGAAGCGGATGATACAGAACCTGCTCAAGCTCGACGAGATCACAGCGCATGAGATCATGACACCAAGCGTCGTGGTCACGATGGCGGACAGCAGCATGACAGTGAAGGAACTGTACGACACCGAGGAATACAACCACTACTCGCGCATCCCTATCTACGATGACGACAACGAGGACTACATCACCGGCTACGTGCTGCGCCAGACCATACTCGAGTACCTCACCGAAGACAAGTTCCAGACAACCCTCAAGGAACTCGCACGCCCTATCATGTACTTTCAGGAAGACACACCGGTCGGCGACATATGGGAGAAACTCCTTGCCAAGAAAGAACATATCTCCATCATCATCGACGAGTACGGAGCCATCCGCGGTATCGTCACACTCGAAGACGTGATAGAGACCATGATCGGTTCGGAAATCGTGGACGAGAAAGACGAGGTCGTTGACATGCAGGAGTATGCCAAGGCTCAGTGGAAGGAGATTCAGAAGAAGCAGGAGTTGCCCGAATGACAACCCACCGGCGCATCCTCATGCCCCGGGACACATCGCGTCACAAGCAGGGAACCGCAGGCTCATAGGCAACGGACAATCGGGCGGCAAGCAAGCATCCATCGTAACCCACACGAAAACGCATCATGTTTTCGTTAGTTTCCCACAAGAACAAAACGGTTTAGGTGGGTTCTATAAAGGGGTGTTCTATTAAGGGGTGTTCTATTAATTACATTTTAGGTGATTTTGAGATTTTTCTTTA